>CACZPC010000287.1 GCA_902782985.1 Oscillospiraceae bacterium | reverse complement strand
TTGTGAGTACTCTTCCTTACTATATCGATAAGGTTGTCCTCACCCGTATTCTTGCCGCTGTGGACAGCAAGGCCCTGACGCTTATTGACGATAAGAAGACCGTCTGTCTCGGCCGCGATCTTATAATCAGGATCCCCGGGAGCGGACTTGACCTTATCTCCCTCACCTTCAAAGAGGCTGTCAGGAAGCCAGACTTCCACAGTCTGACCTTCCTTAACGGCGATATCGGAAGATATCCTCTTACCGTCGATCTTAATGTCTTTTTTCTTCAGAGCTTTATAAAGATCGGCTGCCTTAAGGCCCTTAAAGACCGTAGTTGCTGCCTTTACAACATGCTGATTATCAAGCTCCCTTGTAACTTCAAACGATCTCATATATTACTGCTGAATACCGAACAAAGCGGCAAAGCCCAAGTAGCTTAATGTTGCCATTATGGCACCTGCAAGCAGGACGCCGCAGATAACTGCCTTTACACTTGTCTTAAAATCCATATCGAGTATGCTCGCAGCAAGCGTTCCTGTCCATGCTCCCGTGCCGGGAAGCGGGATACCTACGAAGAGAAGAAGCGCGAGGAACAGGCCCTTACCTGCCTTAGCCTTGAGCTTCTCGCCGCCCTTATGTCCCTTCTTGAGGCACCACGAAAAGAACTTACCGATAACGGGCTTATCCGCACCCCACTCCAGTACTCTTCTTGCAAAGAAGAAGATAAAGGGCACGGGGATCATGTTGCCGACTATACATATGGGAAATGCTATATACAGCGGGATCTGTACTCCTGCCGCATAGATAAGCGCTCCTCTAAGTTCTACGAGGGGCACCATTGATATCAGGAATGTAATAATGTAATGGATCATACTATTCTCTCCGTAAAATAATCCGTTCCATTGTATACTTTTACAGGTCAAATGTCATCTTATGTGATATCTGTGATATCATAATGTCTGTAATTTATAAATAAGAAGGGTATAAGATATGAGAACTTTCAAGAAACTGATAACAACGGCGATAGCAACTGTCATGGCATTCTCGGTATTCGGATGCGTTAAGTATCAGACTCCCGATGACTTTAAGCCCACAACCCCCGAAGGACTTCTCTCCGGACTTCATCATGTTGAGATCGACGTTCAGGATTACGGCACGATCTGCTGCGAGCTCGATGCCGATACGGCTCCTATCACTGTTACCAACTTCATCGATCTTGCAAACAGCGGTTTCTACGACGGACTTACCTTCCACAGGATCATTGACGGATTCATGATCCAGGGCGGCGATCCCGAGGGTACCGGACTTGGCGGTTCCGACGAAAATATCATCGGCGAATTCGCAAATAACGGATATACCAATAATATCTCTCACGTAAGAGGTACTCTCTCAATGGCAAGAAACGGACAGGATATGAACTCGGCTTCTTCACAGTTCTTCATCGTCCAGACTGATTCCACTTACCTCGACGGTGACTATGCGGCATTCGGCCATGTAACATCCGGAATGGAGATCGTAGATCAGATCTGCGTTGACACACCCGTTCAGGATAATAACGGTACAGTGCTTGCCGCCGATCAGCCTGTCATTACGACTGTCAGAGTCATTGACTGATCTCACAAACAGATCCGAACCGGGCTTGAAGGGATAAGGTTATGGATATAGATATTGAAAAAGAACTTCAAAGACAGCTTATAGAAGAGCGTGATTCCAATATTTTCCGCACGTCGTATGACAGGGAGATCGGATTTTACAGCATGATCTCCAGCGGAGATATCGATTCACTCAGTAAGTTTATTTCCGATTCCAAGGATTCTCCTGCAGCCAGACGAGGCGTATTAAGCGACAGCGAACTTGTTAATTCCAAGTATCACGCTATCATAATGATCGCTCTGGTAAGCCGATTCTGCATAGAATCGGGAATGGATGTCCTTGTCAGCTATTCGCTGAGCGATATCTATATTCGAAAGATAGATAAAGCCAAGACTTCGGAGGATATAGACGCTATAGCCGCCAAGGCAGCTGCAGACTATTGCTTCAGGATGCACGAAAGTATCAAGAAGCAGGTCGTATCACGTCACGTGGTGCTGGCTATAGAATATATCCGTTCCCATATACACGAGAATCTTACGGTCGAGAATCTGGCAGAAGCTCTATCGCTTAATTCTTCCTATCTCTCCAAGCTCTTTAAGCAGGAAATGGGCACTACCGTGAGCAGATATATCAGGGATCAGAAAATCACTATAGCTTGTAATATGCTCAGACACCTTGATGACTCGAGCCTTAATATCGCCAACTACCTCGGCTTCTCTTCTCAGAGCCATTTCATCCAGGTCTTCAAGAAAGAAGT
>CACZPC010000286.1 GCA_902782985.1 Oscillospiraceae bacterium | reverse complement strand
GTCTGTATGCATATGATCCGGAAGCCGGCGACGCCGATGCTTCGGCATCTGATGAAGCTTCCGCGGAAGATACTGAGGACGCTGCTGCTGATGCAGACGCTGACGCAGACGCTGACGCCGATGCAGTTGATGCCGATATTGTTGCAGATGATGCAGATGTATCTGCTGACGACACTTCTGACGAAGAGGATATTATCACGATCGACGGTCTCGAAGACATGCCTGACAATGCTGTATATTACAGCGATGAGGATTATGTTCCTCAGCCCTGGTGGTATGTAAGTGATTACAGAATAAAAGGCGGTGTTGCAGAGATCTATATTTCCGGCGGAGTACCTACGACCGGATTTGATGAGGAGCTGATCGATTCGGTATTCACTTTCGATCTTGCCACCGGTGATCTGATCTCGTATGAAGAGACGACTATTGAAGAATCAGAGGACGACTTAAGCCAGGAAGGTTCCTATTCGTTTGACGGTTATACAGTTGCAAAGTTCTGGATCTACGATCCTTCCGGTAACTATTCATATGTGCTCGATGTTACTGATCCTGACGGCAACACAACATCTTATGATCTTCGTGAGTCCATTCCCGGAACGGTAATCTATGATATTCAGGGAATGCTCTACTTAGGTGATCACCAGGTATTGTTTACTTTCTACGGCGAGGATTACGATACCGTTTCCGCTTATACGATGGATCTTGATACCGGTGCAGTTGCCGAATATGACGGTGATACGGCCTGGTTTGAGAATGATATGTATAATGCCGTTTATATGGATGATATCGGAAATGTTTCCGTAGATCACAGCGGCATCAAGCTGCTTGATTTTGATTCACAGAGCAAGACACAGATCTTTTCCTTCGATTCATGTAATATCAATCGTGCGGATGCTCAGTCGCTTACCCTTATAAGCATGACTGATGACAAGATCATTCTTTCCGGCACTCTTTACAGAGGCAACGGTTTCTCTTACAGCGGTAACTCCATAGATACAGAGCTCTTTATACTTGAAAGAGCAGAGACAAACCCTCATGCGGGAAAGACGGTACTTGTTGCTTCGACACTTACCGGATTTGATTACACTCTTTGTGAGGCAGTATGCGATTATAATGATACAAATCCGGATTACTTTATCAGACTTGATACTAAGTATTCCATCATGGATAAGTATTTAAACGGCGAGATCGATTTCGACAGTGAAGATGCCGATCAGCAGGAACTTGATGCTGAAGCCGAGCTTTCCAATCAGCTTATGATCGATCTGCTTGCGGGTGAGGGTCCCGATATTATCCTCGACGGTGCTAATTACTATCAGCTGAATAATGAGGATTATCTCATCGATCTTGCGAATGAGGTTGACACTTCCGGACTTTTCGCGAATGTTATCGATGCTTCCAAAGTGGATGATAAGCTTTACCAGATGCCCCTTACAGTAGGTGTCGGCGGTATCATTACTGACAAGAGCAATGTAGATGATTCACAGTTCGGATTTACATTCGATCAGTATTCCGATTTTGTATCGGATGTTTGTAACGGACAGGATCCCGTTGGAGCAAGCCAGTTAGACTTCTTTATGTACTGCCTCAACTGCATCACGAATGATTGTATGGTTGACGGTAAGGCAAGTTATGACAATGATGCATTCCGTTCTCTGGCCGAATTTACAAACGAAAATGTTACAGACCAGCTTATGGATGAAGAAGGAAACATGTATTACTCCGGTGTAGATCTTCAGGAGAGCGGCGCATATTACAGCTCGAATACTTCATTCTCGAGTATCATCAACCAGTTCCCCGGAAAGCTCAATGACCTTAAGATCCTCGGCCTTCCCACGGTTGACGGAAGAGGTCCCGTAATCAATGTTCTCAGCTCTGCTGCAGTATCTGCTCAGACAAATGAGAAGGATGCATGCGTAGCTTTCATCAATACGCTTATTTCCGAGGATATCCAGACGGATTACGGAAGATACGATTACTGTACTCCCATAAGAATCTCTTCTTTCGAGGCTTCGGCTCAGGAGGGTATCGAACTTTACAATCAGTCTGTTGAGGAAAACCTCAGATGGTATTCCGAAGAAGAGATCATAATGTACGACATAAACACGGAGACTCTTGATGATTCCTCTATTGCCTCTTTTGAGGAAATGATCGAATCATGTTCTCAGATCTCCTCTATGGACCCTGCAGTTGCATCTATCGTAGTTGAAGAAATGGGTGCTTACTTCTCCGGTCAGAAGTCTCTTGATGACGTGATCGAAGTAATGGAGGACAGAGTCCAGACATTTATCAACGAGAGAGGCTGATAATGATTAAATAAGCCTGTTATCGGGATGACTGCAAAACGCCTTCAAAGTGTACTTTGAAGGCGTTTTTTTATGCAATTCGTCTTAATTCATTTTTAATATTTTCTTACATAAGTGTTAGAACAATGACACACTAATAAGGTTATAATCATTATGGTTAAAGACGAGCAATATGCAACATATGATCATGATCTGTCGTCTATATCGTGAATGAATAACAATAATACGGAACAGGGAAATCAATGAGTAACAACACGGATCTTATTAAAGGATCAAAAGACATTAAAGACAATGTGACCCCCAGGAATAAGATAACCCCGGTCACATTTGATCCGTCTGCCAGAGCCCAGCTCATGCTGCAGAAGAAGAAGCTTCACCGAAGAAGGAAGTTCGCCGAAGGCGCTCTTTTTACGGGTTATCTTACCCCCAGCCTTCTCGGCGTATTCGTATTCTTCTTCCTGCCTTTGCTGATGCTCCTGAAGACATCATTTCAGAAGTCTTCGACAAATACGGATTTTACCGGATTTACAAACTATGAGAGAGTCCTTACCAACGACGCATTCAAGAGCGCTTCACTCAATACGCTGCATTTCTCGGCTATTGCCGTTCCTCTTGCGGTAGTTATAGCTCTTCTTCTGGCACTTCTCCTTAATTCGGGTATGCCCGGCAAGAGCGTATTCAGAAGTATCCTCCTGAATCCCATGATGGTCCCGGTCGCATCGGTCGTGCTCATCTGGCAGGTATTCTTCAGCTACAACGGAGTTATGAACGGATGGGGATTTGCTCATCTTTTCGGTGAGGATAAGATAGACTGGCTTAAATCCGATCATGCACAATTAGTCATACTTATACTCTTCCTGTGGAAGAACTTAGGTTATAACATGGTGCTCTTTCTGGCGGCATTAAGCAATATTCCGGGTGAGATACTGGAAGCGGCTGTAATGGACGGTGCCGGTGCTTTTACCAGATTCTTCAAGATCAAGATGCATTATCTTAGCCCCACGATCTTCTTCGTTGCACTTATGTCTCTTGTCAATTCGTTTAAGATATTCAGAGAGGTATATCTTCTTACCGGTGACTACCCTTATGATCCTCTCTACATGCTTCAGCATTTCATGAATAATCAGTTCCATAAACTCGACTATTCCAAGCTTTCCGCAGGTGCGATCATCATGTGTATCGTAATGGTCGTGATCGTAGGCGGTCTCTTCTATGCCGAAGGCAGAGTCGATAAGGACGTGGAGGAGTAAGTTATGGATATGGATATCAGAGAACAAAGAAGAAAAGCGGCCACACTGGCCAGACGACATGTATTCATAGAGACACCCAAGACACGTTCCTATTTCGAGGCTATGACGCCTCAGGAAAGAGATGCATTCTTTGCAAAGGAGAAGGTCAGATCGGCACGTGTCATCAAGCGGCGTGAGCTGCTTAAGAATATGAGGGTCGGGATATGCCTCATTATCGCGGTTGCGGTATGTATACTGGCGATAGTTCCCATATTCTACACCTTCCTTAATTCGTTTATGTCATCGAAAGAGATCGCCGACAATTACGGAGTTATCTTTCAGAGCCTTTCGGGTCATGCGAAGAACGGAGCGAGATATCTTGATAAGACGCCTGTCCTTCGAATGGTACCGCAGCAGGTAAGCATTGATCAGTATAAGAACCTTCTGTTCATGAGCCCCGCTTATCTGCTCAAGTTCTGGAATTCGATAATACTCGTAGTACCTATAGTATTAGGACAGATGATAGTTGCATGTCTGGCATCCTACGGCTTTGCGAGGTTCAGGAACAGGGTCATCGAGACCATATTTTTCGCGTATGTTATCCTGATGCTCATGCCTTTCCAGGTAACGCTCGTTCCGAACTACATGATCGCCGAAAAGCTGGGCATCCTCGATACCAACTGGGCGATAATACTTCCGGGTATATTCTCGACATTTGCCATCTTCCTCCTTACGAAATATATGCGACAGATACCCTCGGCATATATCGAAGCTGCAAAGCTCGACGGAGCTACCGAATGGCAGATATTTACAAAGATAGCATTGCCTACCTGTAAGAGTGCGATCTTCGCGCTTGTCATATTGCTCTTCATTGATTACTGGAATATGGTCGAGCAGCCGCTGGTACTGCTGACTGATGTCGACAAGCAGCCGCTGTCGGTATTCCTGTCACAGATCAATGAGGCTGAGATAGGTATAGCGTTTGCAGCTTCTGCGCTGTATATGATACCGCCGCTCCTTATATTCCTCCTGGGTGAAGAATACCTGGTAGAAGGAATCTCAAGGTCCGGAGTTAAGTAAGAGAAAAAAGAGAGGAGATATACAAAATGGCTGAAGGAAAGACAAAGAGAAAGTGGGTTGTAAGGGCGATGATATCATTCGTCGCAATACTTGCGCTTCTTACTTTTTTCTCTAACACGATCATGAATGCCACTATTCCGAAGGTAATGGGACAGAATGCAGTAAGAGGCAACCTTTCCTATACCAACAGTGAGACGGGAAGGATAGAAGCCGATCTTAAGACGGATGTAAAATCAATTGCCGGTCGTGAGGTCGACAAGGTACTGGTCAATAACTATACATATGTTGATGCAGGTGATCCCGTTGTATCACTTAAGCCCCTTGAAGACGGTACGGACGAGTCGCTGGAGGAACTTCGAGATCAGCTCGAGACAGCACAGCGTGCACAGAGAGATTACGAGATGAGCCCCAGCCCCGATACTTCATTCACAATGGAGCAGCAGGCAATAACTGATGCTCAGACGGCTCTTGATGATGCCAATGAGACATTGCAGGATGCTCAGAACAGGGATTCCGTTATCTCCGATGCCGAGAGTACTATCGATTCATACAGTGCCCAGGTTCCCGGACTTCAGGCTACCGTAAATGCCGAGGCGGAGATCGTATCGGATTATGACGATCAGATCGCTTCCCTCGAAAATGACATGAATAATATCGAGATAGAGCTCGGTATCCTCGGAGGTACAGTAGAGCCTACTCCTACACCTGAAGTAACGGGAACGACAGAGACATCGGAGACGGCTTCTTCCGAAAGCGAGGATCCCAATGCCGCAAGGATCGCCGAACTTCAGCAGCAGTATGCCGATTATCAAAGTCAGGTAGAAGATCTTCAGACTTTAAGAGATGCTGCTCAGGGCAGACTTGACGATGCAAGTGCGGAGCTTGCCGACGCACAGACAGCGATCTCTGACGCTCAGGCTGCTATTACCGAGGCGGAGGCTCTTCCGTCGGTGTCTTCCGCCCAGGCTGCCGTAAACAGAGCACAGTCCAGCCTCACGTCTGCTCAGACATCACTTTCCAATGCCCAGGCTACCGCTAATGTAACGGCAGCTCAGACGGCAGATGCGGTAAGTGACCGACTTGAGCTTATCGAAGAACTCGAAGATAAGATAGCCAAGGCAGAGGAAGCTGCAAATGCCACGGAGATCGTTGCTCCTATCTCGGGTATGGTATACGCCATTGCCGTTACTGACGGTGAGAAGATGGAAGAGAATAAGGTAATAATGATCGTTATTCCCGAGAATACCACCTATTCCATAACATTTACTTTCGATACGGAAGTGGCTCAGAAGTTCGAAACGGGAACAGAGCTTACTCCTAATGACGGCTGGGTCGAGAAGTGTACTGTAATGAACATCCGTCCCGATGAGACAAATCCCAGAGAAAAGAGGATCGTTAAGTGTTCTCTTACGGGATTCAACATCTGGCCCGGTACCCAGCTTACCGTAACAGCCGATAAGACAAATCAGGATTATGATCATGTTATCCCCAGCAGTGCGGTAGGAAGAGATAATTCCGGTACTTACGTATATGTGATCATCGAGTCATCCGGTCCTCTCGGAGACAAGTTCGTCGTAAGACGTCTCAGTGTAACCGTTGATGCTACCGACGGAGCGATGTCCGCTATCTCATGTGAAAACGAAGAGGATCTTCAGCAGGGCATGATCGTTACCCGTAGCGAAAAGCCTCTCCATAACGGAGATCGTGTAAGAATGGAAGATTATTCTTCCGACAGTAAATGACAGGTGAAAGGGTAGGAATATATGGCATTCATAAATGCGATCAAGCGATACTGGCAGGAGACGGGTATCATCTTCGCCGGCAGGTTTAAGAAGTTTGTTCTTACGGCGCCTTTCTGGATCCTGATCATTGCAGTCGCCATGCTCGTAACGGGTATCATCAGGTATAACATCCTGACGGATGCACGACCTGAGCAGTATATGGCAGAGTACTGGGGACAGGATTCCTCGGTGAGTTACAGACAGCTTACGGTATTTTCAAGAGGCTACAGAAGCGGCGGCAGTATCCCCGTTCCGATCTATACTCAGGGTGTATCCCTTAAGAAGGCAGATATCAATGCGATAAGAAACAACCTTCAAAGCGTAGTGGATTCCGGAAATAAGGATAAGGTCACGGGGCTTGATGCTGAAGGTAATCCCAGAGGATGGACGGATTGTTATTCCACATATTATGACTCGACGCTCGCGAGAAATGATCTTGACAGGGAACTTAAGGAATCTGATTATTATCCCGCACAGATAGTGGCGATCGGAGGCAATTACAGTGCTTTCCATCCCTTCATCTACATGTCCGGAGGATTTCTTCAGGAGAAGTGCATCGATCCTGATCAGATCGTTCTTAACGATGCACTGGCATGGCAGCTCTTCAGATCTTATGATGTAGTCGGTTACAGAGTCTTGCTCGATGGCGAGGAATTCATCGTAGCCGGAGTCGTCAGAGAATATGACAGTGCCATCGATCGGGAAGTCGAAGCCCTGGAGCCGAGAGCGTATATCTATTTCAATACTCTTGAGACAATGGCTCAGGGAACACTCACATCTCCTCTTGATACCGATTCCGCCGACAGCACTGTCGAGGACACATCCGTTCCGACATATGAATGCGCTATCACGTGCTATGAAGCCATGCTTCCCGAGCTGGTCAAGGGTGTTGCCAATACCGATATCAAGAATTCGATCGAAGGGTACTCCGAATCCGATCCCCAGTTCTATATCATCAGTAATACCGGAAGATTCCGCGTATACGATGTGTGGGATTATACGCTTCCTTTCGGCGAGATCGACGAGCAGCTGAAGGATTATGAATTCCCTTACTGGGAGAGAGCAGCTCAGCTTACGATCAAGCATCTTTTCGTCGATGAGATACTGGTTCTTGCAGGTTCATTCCTTCTGGTAGTAGGTATCACTTCCACGATACTCCGCTTCCGTAAGGAAGGTTGGGATGTGATCGCCAAGGTCGATGAGGCAGACGATAACAGCGAAGATAAAGCAAATTGACTTCTATTTGAAACATAAAAACATCAAACCGGAACGTATAATTAAATTGTACGTTCCGGTTTTTGCGTTATGGGATACGGAGGACACAGATTATATGAATAAGAAGATCAGGACAATATTGAGCATCATGATGATCGTGGCTGTATCTGCCGCCGCTACGGCTTGTAACTTTAATGCCGATAAGGCCGGCGAGGCTTTCGATCATTTAGGTCAGAACATAAGTAATGCCGTTTCAGAAGACGGCTCGGAGGAGACGGCGGTTTCCGAGACTGAGATAACGGTGGAGACGCCCTCTGATGTCTCGGAAGAGGTGCCTGAGGAGACTGAAGCTGTTCCGACAGCAACCCCGATGCCTACCGCAACTCCTGCGCCTACGGCTACTCCGACCCCGACTCCGGCTCCCGAAAGAGTCGATTTCTCAGAACTTACAGAGGATCAGATCAGTGATACCATCACGATCGAGAGCGAAGGATTCGAAGAGAGCTATGCAGATGATGAAAATGAGATAACATATGCGACGTTCTCCGGGAACAGACTTCTTGTAAGTGAAGAAGCTGCTCCGAATATACAGACTTCAGTCAATCTTATACTGGACGGTTTCTATCAGGAGGCTGAGGGAATATATAACAGATATACATCCGAGGCACAGGCTGAATATGCTCTGATAGGCGAAGAAGAGGAGCAGGTATTCGAGACATATGATGTAACCGTATCCTATGAGTACGGTTTTAACGGCAGAGTCCTCAGCGTGAGGATGGCATATGCCGCTGTATCGGGCGAAGAGACTTTGGAGGAAGATATCGAGTATATAGCTTTCGATATGTATACAGGTCAGTATATCAATACGGCATCAGTGATCGCCGATCAGGGTGAGTTCAACAGGATCGCCGGGGAAGCTCTCGCATTCTCTACGGATAATGAAGAAGACACGGCCGAAAGCTTCAGCGATATCATCATATTCGCACAGGATTCCGGCAACGGAGTATATGTTATAGGAACAGATGAAGACGGTGACTATGTAAGGACTCTTATAGATGTTCAGAACCTCGGACCGGTCTTCAACAGATACGGCAGGATATTGTACGGAATCGCATAAACTTGCAAATTATAAAAAAATGTTGCAAACTTACCCTAATGTCTGAGCAAGGTATCACCTTGCAAAAAAGATGGGGGGAGGACATTAACTGTGGAACGCAGAAAACTGCGCGCATGGGCAGTATTGCTCGTGTTTGTGTGCAGCTGGCTGTCAGCTTGCGGTAATACGAAGGAGACTACTGTTCCTACTACTGCCGCACCTACTACTGCGCGCGCGACTTCAACTCCGACACCGACTGTTTATGTCGATCCGGATGAATTGACGGAGCTCGATGTAGCTGTTCCGGAGGATGCCGAAGACGGTGTCGTGACCATATATTCCTGGACGAATTCTTTTACCAATCTCCTGAGTGAATATACGGATGTCGATTATGAGATCGAAACGATAGATATAAATACATATTGGACCAGACTCGATATGGCCCTGGCTTCCGGAGAGAATGCTCCTGACCTCTTTGTATGCGGAGGTAATGACGCGGCACGCTATATCCATTCCGGTAATACCATGCCTATCAATTCTCTCGGCATCGACTATGATGAGCTTGCAGATATGTATGAATATACTCTCATGTTCGCGGCGGACGATGATAATGTCGTCAAGGCACTTACGTGGGAAGCATGTCCCTGTGCGGTCATCTATAACAGAGATGTAGCCGAGGACGTGCTCGGCGTATCCGAGCCCGAAGACGTGGCTCCTTATTTTGAGGATTGGGATGCTTTCAATGAGACGGCAGCTCTTGTCTATGAGGAATCAGAAGGATCGGTATATGTCGTATCGGGTACCGATGATCTCTTCAGAGCATTTTCTTCGAGCAGGACTTCTGCATGGGTAGTGGATTCCTCTCTTAATGTGGATCCGGTAATGAATGATTTCCTGGATTTTGCTCTCGGATTAGACGACAATGATTATGTTGCAGGTACGACACAGCTCAACGGTGACTGGTTCAAGAATATGTCCAATGACAGCGTTCTCTCATACTGGGGACCGATGTGGCTTCTTAATATGATAAAGATACAGGACCCGTACGGTCACTGGGGTGTCGTCAAAGGCCCTGCGGATTTCTCCTGGGGCGAGAACTGGATCATGGCATCTTCTTCGTGCGATATGCCTGCTTCGGCGGGACAGATAATGAGAGATCTTTGTCTTAATGCAACCAACTCCGAGGATATGGCTTCCGACGGTATGTTCGTTAACCGTATGAGCATAATGGAAGACATTGCCGAGAGCGATGATTATACATTGAGCTTCCTGAATGATCAGAACCCGTACGGTATCTTCGATGAGATCGCCGGAGGGATCGACGCCACGGATATCACCGCCAATGAACAGGCGTTCAATGACGAGTTCCTGAATGTGGTCGCTCTTTACATAGACGGCGAACTATCTTCGACAGATGAGGCCGAAGCGGAATTCGAATCACGCGTTACCGAGCTCGAATTGATCTGATGTATTCTAGTGTAAAATTTTCAAATTGTTAATTCATATTTACTTTTCGATAGTGTACAATGAGAATGCTGTTTAAATTTCAACTACATCATCGGAGGCTTTCAATATGAAATTTGGTCATTTTGACGACGTCAGAAAAGAATACGTCATCAACACCCCGAGAACACCTTATCCCTGGATCAATTACCTCGGTAATCAGGGGTTCTTCTCACTTATATCTAATACGGCAGGCGGATATTCCTTCTACAAGGACGCAAGACTTAGAAGGATCACGAGATATCGTTACAATAACGTTCCCCTTGATATGGGAGGAAGATATTTCTACATCAATGATAACGGTACTGTCTGGAATCCCGGATGGTCTCCCGTTAAGACCGAGCTTGATTTTTACGAGTGCCGTCACGGTATGGGTTATACCGTTATCGAAGGTAAGAAGAACGGTCTTAAGGCCGAAGTAACTTTCTTTGTTCCTCAGAACTATGACGGAGAGGTCCAGCAGGTAGTCCTCACTAACGAAAGCTCCGAGAAGAAGGATTTCTCCATTTTCTCCATGGCAGAGTGGTGTCTTTGGGATGCGCAGGATGACTGCACCAACTTCCAGAGAAATTTCTCCACCGGTCGTGTCGAGATCGAGGGATCCACTATATACCACGTTACGGAATACAGAGACAGACGTAATCACTATGCTTTCTATACCGTTAATGACGATATCGACGGTTATGATACTGATCGTGATGCATTCCTCGGAAGCATCTATAACGGCTGGGAGAATCCCGAGACCGTAAAGGCTGGCAAGGCGTCCGACTCTTTCGCAGACGGCTGGTCTCCCGTTGCTTCTCACTATAAGAAGGTTACTCTTGCTCCCGGCGAGTCCAAGACACTTATCTATATCCTCGGTTATGCCGAGAACGATCAGGACAAGAAGTTCGCATCCGAGAAGCCTGCGAACCTCCTTACAAGAGAGGCCTGGGTCCTCAATAAGGAGAAGGCATATGCAATGATCGACAAGTACAATACACCCGAGAAGGTTGCTGCAGGACTTGAGGATCTTAAGAATACATGGGATAAGCTCCTTTCGATCTTCAAGGTTGATACACCTGATGACAAGGTCAACCGTATGGTCAACATCTGGAACCAGTATCAGTGTATGGTAACATTCAACCTTTCCAGATCCGCTTCCTACTTCGAGTCAGGTATCGGAAGAGGTATGGGATTCAGAGATTCCAATCAGGATATCCTCGGATTCGTTCACCAGATCCCCGAGCGTGCAAGAGAGAGACTTATCGATATTGCTTCCACACAGCTCAAGGACGGCGGATGCTATCACCAGTATCAGCCCCTTACAAAGAAGGGTAACGCAGATATCGGAGGAGACTTCTCCGATGATCCTTTGTGGATGATCCTTTCCGTTTCCGCTTATATCAAGGAGACAGGCGACTGGGGTATCCTCGATGCCGATGTTCCTTTCGATGACGATCCCGACGGAAAGCACACTATGCTCGAGCACCTCGATGTATCTTTCTATCACATCGTTGAGAACCTCGGACCTCACGGACTTCCTCTTGCAATGAGAGCTGACTGGAATGACTGTATCAACCTTTCATGCTTCTCAGACACACCCGGTGAGTCCTTCCAGACATATACCAACCCCAAGTTCAAGGCTGAGGGCGGTTACTCCAAGGTTGCCGAGTCCGTATTCGTTGCAGCT
>CACZPC010000285.1 GCA_902782985.1 Oscillospiraceae bacterium | reverse complement strand
CATCTTACGACCATATCTCTTCCTAATTCTCCGGGATCCTTCTTTCAGGTAGTTACATTGCTGTTTTACGGCATCATAATCTTCGGCTGCGTCTATTTCATTATAGATCTGATCGGATTATATAAAGGTATTCGAAAGGGTGTTTTGTTAGCTTCTTCCAGAGTCAATGACGGTAAAGTCCACGAGTATATCTTTGACATCTATATTGAGGATAAGGATGAGACACTGATGAGATATACTGTCCGCAAGGATGTCTATGAGCAGGTAACACCCGGAGACGGTGTTTTATTGCTTAAGACAGCTCGCAAGATCGAGGTGCTATCCGATCCCGGTAGAAAGGGTGTAATGGATGTCAGTAATATCAAGTCCGGCATCTGATCTGTTATTTGGTGTCAGATAAAAATATAAGTTGCTAAATGCACATAGATAATAAACGTTTTGTTTTCATCCCGTTAATATTTGGTTGACCTCTGCAATTATAATCATAATAAGTGTATTTATGTTTTTTTGATTGCTCTTGTGGGGGAATGATCATGACAGAGATGAATCTTACCGAATTTGACATTAATGACGTAACTGAACTTTTTAAGACTCATGTTGATGCGGCGATAATCGTTGATACTGAAAGTGATCGATTCAGGACCGTTATTAAGAGAGGTATATTCAGTAATTATCTGGATGATACCGGAAAATATAAAGATCTGATCGTTAAGCTGTGGTTTCATTTTATTGATTCGAATGAGAATTTAGTAGATGATTATCAGGTGTTTGCAAGTAATGCAGGTGATTTCCGCGGTAAATACAGCCGCAGGATAAAGATATCGCTTGAAAATGAAGAAATACCGCGTCTTGCACAGATGACGGTATATCCTTTCGACAACGGACATAAGTATCTATATCTCCTCGATGAGCTTGACGACAGCGAATCGATCGATGAGGTACTGACGACCAACAAGATCAATACTATCCAGAATTCATATCTATTCTCCATGTATATAGATCTTGCTCAGGATATGACCAGCAGCATTAACATTACCGAGATATCCGAAGATACCGTTAATGTTCAGATCAAGTACTCAGAGTGGAGAATGATGATCGTCAATATGTTCCTTCCCGAGGATCAGGAGCAGTTCCTTCGCCGTACCGATCCTGAATATCTCAAGAAGAATTTTACTCCCGGACGTACTTCGTCTTATGACTGCATGATGCGAAATATGGAAGGAAATTTTATATGGGTGAAGCTGATATTCAGCCGGGCACAGACTCAGATCGAAGATGATTACAGATTTGTTTTCATGGTTCAGAATATACATGAGAATTCTCTTGAGATCCTGTCGACTCTTAAGAAATATGAAGAAATGGCTATTAAGGATGCTCTTACCGGAGTATTTAATCACGGTGAGATCGAAAAGCAGCTTAATAATGCCATAGCCATGCGCCAGAAGAATGATATGCCCGTATTATCTGTTATGATGCTCGATCTGGATTTGTTTAAGAGTATTAATGACAGATTTGGTCACTCGACAGGTGATACAACACTTAAGACTTTTGCCGGTATAATGAATGATTTTTCCGTCGATGAAGCACTGCTTGTCGGACGATGGGGCGGTGAGGAATTCGTTCTTATATGTCATAATAAGGATTCAGATCAGGCGCTTGAACTGGCCGAAAGAATAAGAAAAGCCGTTGAGGAACACATATTCCCTGAGATAAATCATATTACCTGTTCTATAGGTGTAACCGAGATCAAGACAGGTGATACGTTCAGCGAAGTATTCAACCGGATCGATAAGGCGATGTATGATTCAAAACATAACGGAAGAAATATGGTCACACTTTTATAAATAACCGATAAATATAAACGACGATCTTCTGTGAAGGTCGTCGTTTTCTTTTAGATATTTGATCTGATCATATCATTCGGGTTTTGATGAGCCACATTGACCGCAGAATTTAAAAGTACATATCGATCCGCATGTAGGGCAAGTCCAGCGAGTGTCAACAGGACGCTGCTTACCGCAATTGCCGCAGAAATTAAGATAGTTTGTAGTGCCGCAATCACATACCCAGCTGCCGATAACATTCGGTCTGTATATTGACTGGACCTGATCGGGGAGAGTGATAATACAGAAATCGTTCTTGGCCGATCTGTGTACGACAATAAATGAAAATACAAATAAAGCGATTATGTAGGCTATCCATGCCAATACTGAAATAGCTACTATCACTTCTTCATCTGTAACCCTCGCACCGAAAAGAATGGCATCATAAAGACCGTGGATCACGATTGGTACGACCATTGCAAGGATGATATTCCTTCTCAATGCTTTCTTGTTCTTGGTTACGGCAGCATATTTTGCTTTGCTGTAGAAGAATCCCATGAATACTGCAAAGCAGGTATGACCGGGGATCGATGTGAACATACGAAGTATAGCAGTACCCAGTCCCTGTTGGAATACATATCCGACATTCTCTATGGCTGCAAAACCGAGCGAGGCAAATACTGCATAAACGATTGCGTCATAGCTGTAGTTAAAGTGCTTATTCTTCCATGTTATAAGCCACAGGACAAGGAATTTACCTAATTCCTCTGCCGGACCTACGATCAGAAGAGCGAGGATATATTGCTGTATTACCGATTCGTAGGGGAATATGATGTCAAGGACCGCCATGCCTATGGCTTCACCGATAACTGCCGTTACGCAAGTAGCAAGACCGGCAAAGAACAATCCGATTAGAAGACCGATCGGTTCCTTTTCGTTCTTGTCTTTTTTGTATATAAATACAAGCAAGAGAATAACCGGAATAAGAGCTAAAGCAAATAACATAAAACTCTCCTTATTTATTATTTCTTTCCCATAGTAATTTAAATAAGAATATCATTATATTTTTGATATGTCACTTTAGCCTGCTTTTCAGTGAGATTTCAGGATTTATATAATGTTTACATATTATGAGTGTATATGGATTATTTTCTCGAACCTGATGTTCTATAATCAAATTACAGTAGTCGTATTTTAGTGGTCTTTGGTGATCGGGGGGCACAATGAAGAAGAGGATCGCCGTTTTTACCAACGGCTGGAATGATGATTATCTTGAATTCGCTTTGGAGGGCATAAGACGCCGTGCCTCCGAAGATAATATCGATGTTTTCATCTTTCTGGACTATACATCTTATGATAAGCCCGAGAAGGAAATCTGCGGTGAACTGAATATTCTGCAGCTTCCTGATCTGTCCGAATTTGACGGAGTATTGCTTTTGGGTAATACCCTGAATACAGCAGGTGAGAATTCAATCCTGCGCGATAAGATCCTTAAAACCGGAGTTCCGGCCATATGTCTCGAATATGAGCTTGAAGGTATCAATTGTATACGAACTGAGAATATAAACGGAATGAGGGAACTTACGGAGCATCTGATCACGGTACATAATGTTAAGGACGTATTCTGGATCAGCGGTCCGTTTGATAATGATGAGAGTAATGCCAGATTCAATGCCGTTGTCGAGACAATGAGCAGATACGGTATTGAATTTGACGGGAATAATGTATTTGAAGGTTGCTGGAGTTATGCGATAGTGGAAGATAAGCTGCCGAAGGTTATAGCAGGCCTTAAGAAGCTTCCTGATGTGTTTATGTGTGCCAATGATTCCATGGCTTTGGCTACCTGTGTTGTACTTGAACGTGCCGGCTTTCATGTACCGGGGGATGTCCGGGTTACCGGATATGATAATCTTATAAGCGGCAATCATTTTTCTCCCATACTTACTTCCGTTGACAGAGGTTGGAATGAAAGAAGCTATCAGGCTGCTGATGCTTTGATCGGACTTATAAACGGTGCCCCGGATTTCGGCGATAAGATATATGATTCCAAGTTCGATCTCGGTGAGAGCTGCGGTTGCTCGATGGGGGAAGAGGGTATCAGGATCCAGAAGGAAGCCAGAACAAGAGCATTTCTTATACCTGTCGAAAGGACGATCTTTGACTGGCACCTTATCGATATAGATGACAGTGTATCTCATGTCAAGACAACAGAAGATATATATGATGCTTTGAAAGATATGTGGGAGAATAATCATATTTATGAAGGTGACGATTATTATGTTTGTTTGAATCGTGAGTTTACGGATTCAATGGTCGAAGATGTAAAGATCAGGACCGAAGGATATAGTGATTTTTTAGATGTTATCTACGGTATGCATGAAGGGAAGAGCATAAAAAGGCATAGTATAGGTAGAAAAGAACTTGTTCCTTATTATTCAGATGATACTGAAGAGACCATAGTCTACGTTATCGTTCCTTTACATATCGGATCTGAGAGCTTCGGTTATTTTGTAACCAGGAATAATCATAAGATAATAAAGGATTTCTACTTGAATTCACTTACAAGACATGTTGCTTCTGCTCTTGCCAGAGCTCGTCAGAATATAAGGCTGGAGAGTTTAAATAAGATATTATCCGATATTTCCGTTCGCGATGAGCTTACCGGACTATATAACAGGCTCGGATATGAGAAGATTGTTATTCCGTATCTCGATGAGATCCGTCATACCGGCAAAAAAGGTGTTATCACAGTAGTAGATATCAATCGCATGAAGACGATCAATGACAGATACGGTCATCTTCAGGGTGATACGGCAATAAAGATCACAGCTAAAGTAATTGAGAGCAATATTCCCGAATCGTGGAAGGCTGTAAGATACGGCGGTGACGAATATGTCATTATCGGAGAATATGACGGTGACATAGATCTTGAACGCATAAAGGATGAAATAATCACTAAAGCATTCAGAGTCTCTGAAGATCTCAACCTGCCTTTCAGGTTGAGTGTGAGTGTCGGTTATGCCCTGATCGATCCGGATAATAAACTCGGGATAGAAGAATATTTCCGTATGGCTGATGAAGCGATGTATGAAATGAAGCAGAAGGCACATAAAGAAGACAGACAATAATCTTATTTTTCTTTGTAACTTAGTATGCGTTTTTTCGTATAATATCTGTGTGAAGAACAATATAATAGACAAGATAAAACGTATGGAACATATTCTTGATGAACTTGATCGACGTCTGGATGCCGTCGCAAGTTCATCAGCGCCCGAAAGTATAAGGAAACTGAAGTCTTATCAAAGATATGTCAGAAAACTCGATGAGTATTATCAGAGCGATGAATGGAAGACTGCATATGATATGGACCAAAAGGGATTGATCCCTATATCGGTCAAAAGAGGTGTCTTATCAGAAGACGGTATCTACAATGCTTTGATGAGAAATTCCGAGATACTGAATGAAATTGAAGGTGATACGCATAGGTGTTAGTAATGGATCTTTCAGAAGATACGAATTCATTTTTCAAGAAGAAGTTCCATATGGATATCTGAACTTATCAAGGTAAAGTATATGATACAATCAAAAGCAAATAAGGATTAAAGGGATAAAGGTTTCATGGATTATAAGGATATCTCTATATTGTTCTCTTTTATAGTGATTGCAAGTCTTATCTTGAATATATTATTCTTGATCATAGCTATACCTCTTGGCAGTTACGAGAAAAAGCATACCCAACAGGCAGAGTTTGAACCTGACAGGATAGTCTACTATTGTTATAAGCATTCTAAAGGTTTTAAGTTTTTGGTCAGATTCATATGTGTATTTGCATTCTGGCTCCATATACCTTTGTTTGCGCCTTTAATTGTATTTGAAATATCATCAGCATTTGAAATAGCATTGCATTGCATTTTAGCTATCTGGATCTTGTCGTTCATCGGCTATGTCTTATCATTCAAGATCGGACGTGACGCACCGATAAAGTCATTTGAACTGACATCCAAGGGATTGAAAGTCGTTCCATTGAAAAAGAATAAGCCATCCGACTCTTATCCTATCGGATTTTATAAAGGATACGAACCCGACCTGTCCAAGCTTTTCTTTAACGACAGCAAAGGCAATGCTAAAAGCATACCTCTTAAGTATCTTAGCCGGGACGACAGGATATCTATTACAGCAGAACTGGCTTTTCTGATGAATAAAGGTTACTTAAGGTATTCAAAAAAAGATACGGTACGGCCGAAGAATAATGATGAAGCTTTTGAGACTAACATCAAAGTCGCTTCTTCTTTTCCTTTGAAAGAAGATTTACATGACGTGAAGCTTGTTAATCAGGAAGTTGCAGTAAAGCCTGTAGAAGAAAAGAGGACGGAACCGGCTTCTGAAGTTCCATTTCGTAAGTCTTCAGATCCTGTACTCCCCGATCTGAGTATTCTTCGTAACAGGATCTTTATAAAGAATACTTACCGCACTGATATGCAGAAAGTAATTGATTCTTATAAGGTTAAGCATGCAGATAATGCGATAGTATCTTTGAACTGTGATTCATACCCGGGGTCAGCCTGGATGTATATCGAACTTAAATACGATTATCCTCAGGACAGGGAGCTGATCTTTCGGAACAGTCTGGAGGTCCTCAAGTAT
>CACZPC010000284.1 GCA_902782985.1 Oscillospiraceae bacterium | reverse complement strand
CTTGATATGTTCGTGGACCGGAAGATAGTTATCAATAATACTCCGGTATTCAGATATATCTCGGCTCTTACCGATCTCCCGATAAGAGACTTTGAGATCGGTGATGTATTAAGAACTCTCAGAACCGGACTTGCAGGTGTAGTCCTTCGTGATATCGACCTTCTTGAGAATTACTGCCTCAAGTACAATATCACCTCCGGCAGACGTCTGTTCGACCGTGACTACTTTAAGCCGGAGGGGAAATATGTCGATATGATCTACAGGGACGGTGAGTCATTACCTGTTGCGGATTATCTTTGGAATAGCGTGATCGTGAGATCCCTCGTGCCTCTCAGAGAGACTGCGATGGCAGTCTTTAATGAGAAGACCATATCAGGTAAGGCGAAGATCCTCGCCGAGCATACCGATTCACTTAAGAGCATCGTCAGATATATGGCGAAAGAATTAAGTGACAGAGGAGATAATGACAGGGCATCCGCACTCGTACGCGGCTATTCTGAAGTGATGTCACTTCTTGTGCAGTTCATGACTCCCATGAATGATGTAGAAGCTGAGCAGAATGTATTCTCGTCCCTGATCAAGATCGATATGAGAAATAAGGTTCAGGGTACTATTCCGCTCATGGTCGACTCGGTAGAGATAGTATCTCTTTCCCAGGCATATATCACGCCATGTAAGGTCATGTTCCTCGTCGGTGCACAGGCAGATAACTTCCCGTACGGCAGAGTCGGAGAAGGTATAATGACATCGGGTGAGCTTTTAAGGTTCTCCAGAGATTCGGGCATTGAATTGCCTGATAAGGTACAAAGCCGTAACAGATCCGATTTTATAGCTTCAGCACTGATGTTCGGTGCGGTTACCGATAAGCTTTATATGATGAATGATGAAGGTAAGCCCGAGAGCTCGGCTTATAAGCATTTCAAGACATATTCGTCAGAAGTCCTGCTCAATTGTTTCAGGACTATGATGTACGGCTCGCCCGTACGGAGGCGTCATGCCTTTGAGATCGCCTCTGTATCACCGGATGTAATGAATGAACTTATAGATGATGATAAGACCGTAAGTGTATCTTCTCTTGAGACATATAACTGCTGTCACTTCAAATATATGCTTCAAAATATAATGAATATCTCTCAAAGAGAAGACGGTACGAAGATCAGACCCAATGCCATGGGTGATATCATCCACCATATGTTTGAAGTTGCAGTAAAGCAAACGGTCAAGGATGTGGATACACCTGCGGGACTTACTGAATATGCACATGAACTGAGAGATGACAGTCAAAGATTACATGAGATCGCAGAGACGGCATTTCGGGACTACTGTGACGGATCGAATAAGCAATATGAGAAGACCGAAGAATTCAATGTTAATCCCGGGCGTAAAGCTATACGTCTTTTTGAATATGTATTCCCGGTCATCCTTGAAGAGGCGGGTGCATCTGGCTATGTACCGTCCGATTTCGAGATGAAGATAGCAGATATCGAGCCCCCTCTCAGGATAGAGACTTCATCCGGTAAGACCTTTGCGTTCAAGGGATATATCGACAGAGTAGATACGGATCCCGAGACGAGAACTAAGAGGATCATCGATTATAAGACGGGTTCCAAGCAAATCGATCTCAGGAAGACTCTTGCCGGGATCCAGACGCAGCTTTTTGCTTATTCCAATGCTGTAAAGGCTACCGGAAGTAATATATCTGATGTCGGTTATTTCGAGATAGGAATGAAAGCTGCTAAGAATAATGATTTCAGTTTGGCACCGAATATGGCAAAGCTCAGTACTTCTGAATTTGACAATGTGTGCGCATATGTTGACTGGCTTATGCATAAGAATTGTGAAGATATAGTCTCCGGAAAGGCAGATGCTATGGTCAATTCGATGTGCGGTAAGGGTAAGGGATCTACATGCAGTTATTGCGAATATTCGGGTGCCTGCGGTAATGATCCGTATGATCCGAAGTTCAGTTATCCGGGAAATGTGCCCGGTGCGGCGAATCCAAGAAACGTCAAGAAAGAAGAGAAGATCGAGGAGATGAATAAGAGAAGGAGACAAGCGGATGATACCGTCTGATGAACAGAAATTAGTAATAGAGGCTCCCATTAAGAATATCCTCGTATCTGCAGCTGCAGGATCGGGTAAGACCACCGTACTTGTAAGCAGGATCATCGATAAGATCTGTAAGGCCGAATTCGGCGTGGATGATATCCTTGTAGTTACATTTACGCGTGAAGCCGCATCCAATATGTGTGACAAGATAGAGAAGGGGATCAAGTCTAAGATAGCATCGATAAGGGAAACAGGCGAGCAACGTGATCTCCTGCCCGTACTCGAGGATCAGCTCGACAAGCTGCCTAATGCCTATATTCAGACGATCGACAGCTTTTGCACCAGAGTTGTGCAGGAGAAGGGATACGTCCTCGCCGGAAGCGGCAAGGACAGACTTCTTGAACCGGGGAATACGGTGCTGGACGGTAATGAGCTCGATCTGATAATGGATGATGCGGCAAATGCAGCCATAGCACTTAGCTATTCGCCGGAATATATAAATGATGATTTTGAGACTTTGGCTTCGATGTTCGGTAATGGCAGAACGGACGATGCGCTTGCTGCCTCTCTTGTCGAATCTTATAGGAAGCTTCGAAGTCTTCCTGATTATATTGACAGAGCCGCCTCTATGCTTGAGCGTTCTCTTGAATACTGTGAAGAAGGGAAGATACTCTGCCTTGATAAATTCACATCTGCTGTGCTCTCGCTTTATTCCGAAATCGATGATCAGCGTGTAGCCGGACTGCATGAGCTGATATCACAGATACAGTTTGTCGCGAAGAAGAATAATGACAGACAGGATAAGTGGCATGAACTGGTGGATCATTATCATGATTATACGTCTCATGTTATCGAAGTATCAAAGCAGGGTGATGATCTTGAGACTTTGAAGGCGATACTGGATATAAGGGCTGTAAGTGCAAATGAGAATCCGGATATGTATGTCGGATTTCCCAACGGCGAGCCTGATGATGACGTTCGCGATATGATGGAGTTATTCGGTCCGATAGCGGCCGTGTTTCTATTCCTGCGTCCTTTGCTGGCATCGGGTAAAACTCCGACAAAATATAAGGACTCTGCTTCTATATATAGATTACCGGATGATTATTCCAAGATAATCTGCTGCGGAGCCGACGGACTTATGGATCGACAGAAGAAGAGGGTAGCGCTTGCGGCTTCTTATGTCGATCTTATAATCAGGATGGACAGATTCTATGAAGAATTCAAAGCAGTTGTACACGGAATGGATTTCCCTGATCAGGAACATCTTGCTCTTAAGATCTTAAAGACAGATGAGGCCGGAAGCTACTACAGGAATAAGTTCAGAGAGATCTATATCGATGAATATCAGGATAACAGTGAGCTTCAGGATGCCATAATCGCTCAGTTTGAAAATAATAATGTTTTCCGTGTGGGAGATGTTAAGCAGAGTATCTATAAGTTCAGATATGCAGAGCCTTCTATGTTCCTTGATCTGCTCTCGAGATATAAAGACCACGACGGCGGTGATCTTTATATCCTTAAGGATAATTATCGAAGTGACAGATCGATACTGCAGTTCGTTAACAGGATATTCTACAGGATAATGGGAGAAGAAGGTGCAGAGATCGAATATGATGATGATCAGGCACTGAATTTTCCTAAGGTGAACGTCGGAACCAGGGCCGATAATGATAATGTGCCGCATGTTGCCGTCGTCACAAGGGACAAGTCCGGTAATAATGCACAGTGCATCAGGGAGGGTGTCCTCAGGGAAGTTAAGAGATATATTGAGGCAGGATATGAACCGAGTGATATATGCATACTTGCCAGAAAGCATAAGACAGCTTCCATGATCGCAGGATATCTTAATGACAACGGATGTCATGCGAGATATGCAGATGAGATCGGTGTTTTTAACGATAATGATATCCACGGCCTTTGTAATATCCTTATCGCTGCCGGAAATGAACTTAGAGATGAGTATATCATCGGTATACTGCTCTCAGGTTACAGGATATCCAATTTTACGCTGGATGAAGTTGCCTGCGTGATCCTTTATGCCAAGAAGAGACATATGTCCGGTGAACCTCTTATTACAAAGCTCAGGATATATGCTTCATCAGATGCGGATGATACGGATGAGAGATTAAGAGAGCGTGTAGCGCTTTTTGTAGACTGGTTCGATTCGCTTCGAAATGATCTCATCATCACCGATATAAGCGAGTTGACTGACAGGATATATAAAGATACCGGCGTCGGTGCCTCATCTGAGGATCCTGAGAAGTTTATTCTCTTTAAACAGTGGCTTTGCAGCAATTTCATGAGGTACGGAAGCGATATTTCCACTATTGCTTCAAGACTTGAGAAGATGAAGATACGGCTCGGGGATAGAACGTCTGTCAAGATCGAGGATAATTCGGACGGTAAGATAAGATGTATGACTTATCACTCAAGTAAAGGTCTTGAATTCCCATGTGTTATAGTTACCGAGCTGGACGCCAAGGTCAATAGTGATAAGACGGGTCCGGTTAAGTTTGATCCGGTATACGGTACCGTTATCGATGACTATGATCCGCAGAGAGTAAGGATCGACAGTTCTCTTGAGAAGGTATTTCTTGAAGAGGATCTTAAGCTCGGAGATAATGCCGAATTGATGAGACTGCTCTATGTGGCTTTAACACGTGCCAAAAATGAGCTTTCGATAGTTATTCCCATGGAGAGCGAGTCATTTGATTCATATAAGACGCTATGTGAATTTCTCAGATATCAGACTGAGGATAAGTGTTCCAGAGCCTTTTGGTTATCTTGTCACGGGATGCAGAATGCATTCCTTGCAGCGCTTCTGAGTTTCAGCGGGTCAGACAGGCTTACAAAGATGATAAGTGATGTGCTATACGGCGGCAGAGGCTTTAAGGCAGGGAATATGGTCGATTTTGACGGCTTTGTTGTCGATATATCAAATTGCAGTAAGGCTGAAGAAGATGATGATTCCGTTGAGGAAGATGATGCAGACGGATCCGAGGAGAATGATCATAATAACGAAGAGAATACTGACACGGTACTGGATACGAGCTCTAAGAAGACGACCGGAGTGATATCTTTATATGCTGATTCCTATGATGAGGCGGGGATGCCGGTCTTCAGTCCTTATCCGTATGAAAATGCAACCGGTATTCCGTTTAAGATATCCGTGTCTCAGATAGTTCATTACGGAGTAGACGGTTCTTTGCCGATCAATCTCGAGGTAAACGGTCTTGAGCACTATCTTGATATCAGAGACGGAATAATAGATGACAGTGCATCTTCCGTCGGTACGTTTATACACAGGATCTTGCGTTTTATAGATCTTAACAGAGCAGCCGAAGATATAGAGTCGGCGTTAGATGAACTTATCGATGATGAGATCATCTCGGCTGCTGACAGATCTAAGGCGCTTGAGTTTGGCGTTGGAATATCCGAATATGCTTCAAGTGAGCTCGGCAAACGCCTTGTTGCTTCAGACGTCAGGGGAGAGGCTGAATATGAAAAGCCTGTAGTATTCTCAGTACCGGAAGGTGATGACAGTGTTTTGGTACAGGGTGTTATCGACTGTATATTCAAGGAAGAAGACGGTACATATACGATCATCGACTACAAAACGGACAGATTCCGTAAAGATATTACAGAAGAAGAAATGATTGAAGAGACGATCAGAAAGCATAAGCTGCAGCTTGAATGTTATGCGGCGGCGATGAGATCTTCCGGTAAGACTATCGGCCGGAAATACATCTACCTTATAAGATACGGTAAGTTCGTTGAGATCTAAGACTCCTTGCGTCTGTCTCTGAGCATCTTAAAGAAAGCCTTCATGAGTGCACCGCATTCCTCTTCGAGGATACCGCCTTCGAAGTCGACTTTATGATTATGTCCGTGCTCGACATTAAAGATGTCATTACATGAGCAGACTGCTCCGGATTTCGGTTCATATGCTCCGAAATAAACTTTCCTTATCCTGGATTGAACGATAGCTCCGGAACACATGGTGCAGGGTTCCAATGTTACATACATATCGCAGTCATTAAGTCTCCAGTCTCCGATCTTCCGGCATGCTTTATCTATGGCGACCACTTCGGCATGGAGTATGGGATTGCACTTGCTTAACTTCATATTATGAGCTCTTACCAGGACTTTACCGTCCCTTACGATAACACATCCGATAGGGCATTCTCCTTTGTCGAATCCCTTTTTTGCCTGCTTTATGGCCTCTTTCATAAATCGTTCTTTATCGTCCATGTCAGGGATTATATCAGTGAAAGCCATTTTTGTGTATAATTTGGATATTGTGGATAGATATTTTGGGAGGGAAGTATATGGAATTAAGGAAACTGAGATGTTCAAACTGTAATGGTTCGCTTACGCAGCATGAAGACGGCAAGTATTACTGTGACAGCTGCGGTACGAGCTATATGCTTGATATGGATCCCGAAGATGTTGCATATGAGCAAATGCGTACTATTACCTCGGCTGTGGCTTCTGTGTCAGGAGAAGCTAAGAAAGTGTCCCGTCTGTTTGCCGTGGTGCAGATAGTTATATGTATCATAATCATCATTGCGGCAATAGCCATAACCGGTTTGATAATCCATTCGTTCAAAGCAGATTCGAAAAGGCAGAATGAGTATAGAGAATCCGTTTCTCGTGAGATAGAACAGCGTGAATCCGAGTTCTACGAAGATTATGACAGGGTATCACAGCATGTAGGCGGATGATCTGAGCAATCTCTGACGGATCTTCTCTTATATATAATTATATTATTTATTTGACAAACGTTTCATTGCAGAGTATAGTGTAATGTGCTTTTTAATGCGCAATTATGCGCATTTGAGCATGATCTTTTAGAACAAGGCGGTTTTTAATGGCTACAGTACAAGGTTTATGCAGAAACTGCGGATCACTCATGATGATCGATGACAGAGATGAGACATGTGAGTGCGTTTTCTGTAATTGTGTTTTTCCGACTAGCGAGGCTATAGAGATATTCAATGATCCCGAGGGACGTGAGTTCCCCAATGAGAAGTTTGAGCCTTCGGCTGAGGGAAAGCGTCATCACACCACTCGAGTATTCTCAGATGATAATATCGAGAAGGCGATCAAGCGTGAGGAATTGGCAAAGGCACAGCGCGGTGACGACGTTGCGGTGAAGAAAAATGAATTCGAGGTCTCTCCCAATGATGTTAAGGCTCCTGCCAAGGCTGTATTGATCATTTCGTCAGTTTTCGTTGCTCTTGTTGTTATTACGATCGTGATCGCATTACCTATGTACAACACCAGGAAAGACATTACGGCTAAAATCTCGAGTAATATCGAGTCCGTATTTGACGGTGTTGCTGAAGTGGATACACGTGTAGGCGATGACGGATATGCTGCGGGGTACAGCATCTGTGGTCAGACATGTCAGACTGTTAAGGTCATAACTGATGAGGATATCGGGGAAGACGGCGCCAGGACTATGTTCGAGAATTATTGCTCCGTAAGAAGCGAGGCACGCGGTAAGTCCGGTAATGCAGGCGTTAACCTGACTATCTATTCAGGTGACGTTATTTACAGCGTGACAGAGAAGAATGGCAGTATCAACGTAAAGTGTGAGTGAAAAGGACGGATCATCAATGGCAGATTATAATGACGCACTTAATCAGATCAAGGCTCTTGCAGCTAAGAAGAATAACGTAATCGAAGAGGCGGATTTTGAGAATATCGCCGAAGAGTGTGAGATAACTCCCGAGGATATGGAAAAGCTCTCAGCTGAGCTTTCCAAGGCAGGTATCAAGGTCGAGAATACGGAAGTGGATGATGATGCCATGAG
>CACZPC010000283.1 GCA_902782985.1 Oscillospiraceae bacterium | reverse complement strand
CTTCGTAATCCCGATGCTACATGTAATCCGTATTACGCATATGCGGCTATACTTATGGCAGGTCTTGACGGCATCAAGAATCAGATCGATCCTCATGCGGCAGGATGGGGTCCTTATGACTTCAATCTTTTTGACTTATCCGACGAAGAGAAGAAGAAGATAACGGGTCTTCCGTCAAGCCTGTCGGAGGCACTGGACGAGCTTGAGAAAGATCATGATTACCTGACGGCCGGAGGCGTATTCCCGGAGAGACTTCTTACTCAGCTTATAAAGAGACTTCGAAAGGATAACGAGGAGATAATGAAGATCCCTCATCCTGCGGAGTTCGCCAAGTACTACTGATAATACGGATATTGATCGGTTTCCGCCCTCGAAGATCATCGGGGGCGGTTTTCTTGTTCGTAAAAAGTGAATAATTGTCATGGATATGATAGCAAGTATATTCGATTCACGATAATCTGCTGGGTAGAGGGATACGTATTCCCTTATCGGCAGATATTTGATTATAATCGAGATAAATATATATGAGACAACAGTCATAAAGACTTTCGGGAGGATCATATGATGAAAGAATTCAAGGGATTTACAAGAGGTGTCAATCTCGGAGGCTGGCTTTCGCAGTGCGATCACACGGAGAAGAGATACAAAGAGTTCGTTGTCGAGAAGGACATCGAGACTATAAAGGGCTGGGGGCTTGATCATGTGCGGGTTCCCGTGGATTACGAACTTGTAGAGGATGCGGAAGGCAATCCCAAGGAGAACGGATTCAGCCATATCGATGATGTTATCTCCTGGTGTAGAAAGTATGATCTCAATATGATCCTCGATCTTCACAGGACTTTCGGATATTCCTTTTATGACGGAGATCAGGAGGTCGGTTTCTTTGACAATGAAGGATATCAGGAGCGTTTCTACAGACTTTGGGAGAAGTTTGCACAGCGATACGGTAATCTCGGCGACATGATAGCTTTCGAACTCTTAAATGAAGTTACGAAGAAAGAATATTGCGAACCCTGGAATAAGATCGCGGAGGAGTGTATCAGAAGGATCAGGAAGACGGCTCCCTCGGTCAAGATCCTGGTTGGCGGATATTACAACAACAGCGTTGAGGCCGTTAAGGATCTGGCTATGCCTTACGATGAGAATATCGTATATAATTTCCATTGCTATGAGCCTTTGATCTTCACTCATCAGGGTGCACCGTGGATCCCCACGATGGATACCGAATACAGAGTATCAGTCACCGATACATATAAGGTGATGGCTGAGGGAAGCCATGCCATGATCGAGCAGGTCACGACCGGATTCGATGACTATCCCGAGGATACGATCCTTAATGAGCAGTATTTCGAGGATATCTTCGCAGAGGCAGTTAAGGTTGCCGATGAGCGTGGTGTCGCTCTTTACTGCGGCGAGTATGGTGTCATCAACAGAGCAACGCCCGAAGAGACCGTTGCCTGGTACAGGATCATCGGTAATGTCTTCAGGAAATTTAATATCGGCAGGGCTGCCTGGAACTACAAGGAGATGGATTTCGGTATCTCCGATGCCCGTTTGGACGGTGTCAGGGAGGAGCTCATCAGGAACCTGTAATGATTGACTCCTCTTATCAGTGAGAATATATTGTTCATATGAGAATAAGAGGAGGAAAGAAATATGAATGACAACAGGATACCCGCGGAATATGAGCCGATAAGCATGTGGGGGTATTTCGGATATGAATTATTATTCGGCATCCCCTTTATAGGATTTATAATCCTTCTTGTCTTTGCTTTTGGAGGCACATCCAACAGGAATCTTAAGAATTTTGCCAGATCCAAGTTCTGTTATGTGATCATCGTAACGATCGTCTTTGTTATATTGGCGATCATTGCGGCAAGTATGGGATTGCTCTCGGCTTATACGAACGTAGAGATCTCCTGATCGTTAAGGAATGTTCTGACGGCATCAAGATTCTTATTGCCGATATCACGACCGATATCATAGACCCTTTGCATCTGCAGGGGGTCTTTTTCCAGGGCACCGACACCCAGTGCCTCGGGAGGTCTTATTACAAAAGCACCTCCCTCGGATTCCCTTACCTTTACATAGGCAGTCTGTCCGTTATACATCTCGTGTCTTATGCGGATGCATTCTATTACGGCGGGGTATCTGTGCAGCGAGGCCCTGATCAGAGGCATTACCTTCTTATAGCTGTGCTTAACATAATCCGCCGGCTGAGTCAGGATGACTACATTCTTCTCATAGCCCTGCTTCTCCATGAATTCAAGGGGGATCGAATCCGAGATACCGCCATCGAGAAAATATCTGTCTCCTATCTTTACTACTCTGGCTGCAAGAGGCATCGAAGCCGAAGCTCTTATCCACTCGAGGTCATCGTAGCCTCCGTCGGTAAGCTTATGGTATACGGGCTTTCCCGTTACGCAGTCAGTAGCCACCGCATAGAATTCCATAGGGTCATCAGCGAAAGTATCGGTATCGAAAACATCAAGTCTGTCCGGGAGCTCATGGTAGCAGAAATCCGCTCCGTAAAGGTCACCGGTAAGGATAAGAGAGCGATATGATCTGTATCTCCATTCATTGCAGAAGCGCTTATTGTATCTTATGGTCCTGCCGATCTGATGTGATTTTAGATTCGCTCCGAAGCATGCGCCTGCTGAAACACCCGCGGCACCGTCAAATGTGATGCCGTTCTCCATAAATACGTCGAGCACGCCTGCGGTAAACAGTCCGCGCATTGCTCCGCCTTCAAGTACCAGTCCTTTTCGCATGGGGAGATTGTACCATAACCCGTAATTACTTGACAAAACGGCACTTCATAGTAAAATATGAAAACGATTCTCAATTTAAAAAATAAGGCGGTGCGAAGATGGCTTACAAGACAAAGCATCAGGAAGAACTCCTCTCATATCTTCAGTCTGTTCCGGGTAAGCATATTACCGCGGGTGAGATCTGCACATGTATGAAGGAGAAGGGAAGCTCCATCGGTACCGCTACGGTCTACAGACAGCTCGAAAGGCTCGTGGCCGAAGGCCGCCTGAATAAATATGTCGTAGATGAAGGATCCTGTGCCTGCTACGAATTCGTTCCCGAACACGATCATCTGTGTAAAGATCATTGTTATCACCTGAAATGCGAATCATGCGGCAGGCTGATCCACATGGAGTGTGATGAAGTCGAAGGACTTATGGAGCATATCAAGGGACATCACGGATTTGCCGTCAATCCCAAGAGGACCGTATTCTTCGGTCTTTGCGAGGAGTGTCAAAATGCCGCTTCTTAAGTGTAAGGATCTGACTCTGGGATATGAGAACATCGTTCTTGCCGAGCACCTTGACCTTGAAGTAAATCAGGGTGAGTACTGGTGTATCGTCGGAGAGAACGGTACAGGTAAATCCACCCTCATGAAGAATATATTAGGTCTTCGAAAGCCTCTGGCGGGCACTATCGAATACGGCGACGGATTAGTGAAGAACGAGATAGGGTATCTTCCTCAGCAGACTCAGGTGCAGAGGGATTTCCCCGCATCGGTAAGTGAGGTCGTCATATCGGGTTTTCAGGGCAAGACGGGGCTTCGACCTTTTTATAATAAGCAGGAGAAGGAAGAAGCTTTTCGAAATATGGAGAAGCTCGGGATAAAAGATCTCGCCGGAAGATGTTACCGCGAATTATCAGGAGGCCAGCAGCAGAGAGTGCTTCTTGCAAGGGCACTCTGCGCCACAGGTAAGATCCTCCTTCTTGATGAGCCCGTTACAGGACTCGATCCCAAGGTCACGGAAGAGCTTTATGACACCATAAAGAAGCTTAACAGCGAAGATCATATCACTATAATAATGATCTCTCACGATCTTGAGGCGACAAGGAAGTATGCATCCCATATACTGCATTTCGGAGCTGAGATAAGAAAAGAGGTGGTAGCTCGTGGGTAATGTTTTCAATACTCTTTCGACCTATCTTCAGTATGACTTCGTGCAGTATGCGCTTATCGTAGGCGTATTGATCTCTTTATGCGCTTCGATCCTGGGAGTTACTCTTGTCCTTAAGAGATTCTCGTTCATAGGCGACGGGCTTTCCCATGTGGCATTCGGTGCCATGGCGATCGCCACGGTGGTAAGTATCATCTTTGAGAATCTGGAAATGACGGGCGCCGCTAAGTTCTTAAGAGAGAATACCATGGTGATCACCATGCCGATGACGGTCATATGCGCAATACTGATCCTCGGCAGCAGCAGGTTCTCCAAGATAAGGGGAGATGCGGCAGTTGCCATGATATCGGTAAGTGCACTGGCGATCGGCTATCTTCTTATGAATATCTTCCCGTCTTCTTCCAATGTGACAGGTGATGTATGCAGTACACTGTTCGGCTCAGCCCTTATACTTACGTTGTCAAAGCTCGAGGTCGTAGTGTGTATCGTTGCATCGATCGTAGTCGTATGCCTGTTTATCTTCTTTTACAATAAGATATTTTCAGTCACTTTCGACGGCGATTTCGCACGCGCCACAGGCACAAGGGCTGATACATATAATCTCATAATCGCTGTTATCATTGCCATCATCGTGGTTCTTGCCATGAACCTCGTGGGATCGCTCCTGATCTCCGCGCTTGTAGTATTTCCGGCACTGTCCGCGATGCGTGTATTTAAGAGCTTTAAGTCGGTTACCATATGTGCCGCGGTCATATCCGTTATATGTTCGCTTATGGGTATGTTAGTATCTATTGTAGTCGGAACCCCTGCAGGTTCCACTATAGTGGCGGCCGATATAACTGCATTCCTGTTATTCTCACTTATAGGAAAGGTAACCGGAAGAGCCGCCTGATAAGGAGGCTCTATGAGTAGATTTCGTGATCTTGTCAGATCATTTGATTTTAAGTCGCTTAAGATATCAAGATTCCTGTGGATGACTCTGGCGGGTATCATAAGTGCATTCGGCATCACGGTCTTTCTGTCACCTGTCCATCTGTATGACAGCGGTATAGCGGGCACGTCGCTTCTGTTATCACAGCTGACCCCGCCGTATCTGTCGCTTTCCCTGTTTCTTGTCGTACTTAATATCCCGCTGCTTCTTTACGGCTATCGAAAGGAAGGCTTTGCTTTTACCGTATATTCCATATTTGCAGTCCTTGTCTATTCGATATCGGCCTGGATAATCGAGGATATCCTCCCGATAGATGTCTCTTCTTCATCTCCGATCGCAGGTACCGATCTTCTGCTCTGCGCCATCTTCGGAGGTCTGATATGCGGATTGGGGTCGGGACTTGCAGTAAGGCACGGCGGTGCTATCGACGGTGTAGAGGTCATGGCAGTAATATTCGCCAAGAGACTTAATCTGACTGTCGGGACTTTTATGATGTGCTATAACGTTATCCTCTATGTGATCTGCGGCCTTATACTGAGGAGCTGGACCTTACCTCTTTATTCGATCGTTACTTACTATGCGGCTCTTCAGACTATCGACTTTGTCGCCGAAGGTCTTGATCGCTCTAAGGCAGTCATGATAATAACCGACAAAGCCGATAAGGTCTCGTCTGCTCTCATAGCGGAATTCGGAAGCGGAACGACAAAGCTTCCCGCCAGAGGAGGATTTACGAATAAAGAAAAAGCCATCGTATATTTTGTCGTTAACAGATTTCAGATATCGAAGATGAGAGATCTGGTCCACAATATCGATCCCAAAGCATATATGACTATTACCGAAGTAGCCGATATCTATAAATACGAGCCTGATGATTGAAGATGCTCTTCATGCTTTGCTGTATACATAAAAAGACCGATGCGATCAAATACCGCACCGGTCTTTGTTTATGGTAGAAAAACTATATCAGGATTCTTCTTTATGTCTTCTTACATAAGCTGTAAAGAAGAGAGCTGCAAGGATCACGAGGACAGAACCTGTTATCATCGTGGAGCTCGTTGCTTCACCCGTTGCTACCGTGTTGCTCGAAGGAGCAGCTGTAGGAGTAGCTGTTGCCGTAGGATCCGCAGGATCATCAGCTGCCGCGTCGACAGATATGTCCGTATTCTGTGCTCTGGATACACCTGCTACACGGGCTGTGGCTGACGTCTCGGAAGAAGCAGTCGTACTTTCGCTTGTTGTAGTCGTAGCTGCTGTCGAATCGACTGTGGCAGTCGTAGTCGTTTCTTCCGATGATTCTGACGGCCTTGAAGCTGCCGAGGGATCGACCATTGCCGTAGGAGTGGGCGT
>CACZPC010000282.1 GCA_902782985.1 Oscillospiraceae bacterium | reverse complement strand
GCACAGACTTGAAAGTTTATCAATAAATCAGTATCCCCTCTTCCTGTCCACGATATATCTTAAGGGTCTGCCTGACATATAGTTATCAAGATCTTCTACGAACATATCAACATTCTTATCAAGAGTATGTTCAAGAGTAAGATTACCTGCCACATGAGGTGTGATAAGAAGGTTCTTGGTATTCCACAGTCTGCTGTCAGAAGGAAGCGGCTCCGTCTTGAACACATCAAGAGCGGCACCTGCTATGTGTCCTTCATCCAGCGCATCCGCCAGTGCTTCCTCGTCTATTGCAGAGCCTCTTCCCACATTGACTACAAATGCATCATCGGGAAGAAGACCTATCCTTCTTCTGTCAAGTATATCAACGGTCTCCGGCGTAGACGGAAGGCTCATTACAAGAAGATCTGTCGACATTAATATCTCGTCTATGGAATCGATCTTATCTATACTGTCAAAAGCAGGATCGTCGCATATACCGCTCCTGTTGATACCCTTTATCGAGAGAGGCTCGAAAGCCCTGGCGCGTCTTGCAAATTCAATGCCGATATCGCCTGTCCCCAGGACCGTGATCCTTGAATCCTTAAGAGATCTCTGAAGATAGCGCTCTTCTCCCCATGTACCTTGCGAAGTCTCTTCAAAATGATATGTAAGGCGTCTCATCATCATAAGAGATACGGCGATTATATGCTCTGCGATCGTTACACCGTAAGATCCGGAAGAATTGGTAAGGATACAGTCCTCATTCATAAAGCATTCGGGAGACATAAGATAATCTACACCGGCAGAAGGTACGCAGAGCCACTTAAGATCCCTGCTCCTTCGCGCTATGCCCGTACCGAATCCGTATACGATATCGGGATCTTCAAATCCTTCAGGAATATTAACCTCCGAATCCGTAAAGGCTACAGACAGATCATATCTGTCAGAAGTTTCCCTGATCTTATCGATATGTCGTTGCTTTAAAACAGTGCTTAATACAAGAAGCTTCATGGCAGCATCCTCCGAATATCTTAATAACGGTCACGGATATATTCTATCAGTCGATAATGTCATTTTGAAATCTCGACAGATGCTCATAAGGAAGGATCAGCCTTCCTCTGAAAAGTCCGCAGCCGTCATTAATGCGATTATTATCTATCGCACCAAACATATTGACATCGACAGATGCCAGATCAAGATCCAAGAGATCTGATACTCTCTTATAAGCTTCATCGAAGTAGCTGCACTCACCTTCCGGGATCAGGTCCTTTCTTGTTCTCTCGTCATTTTGACTCTTCTCATATACCGGATGATTGGCAGGTCCGATCTCGGCATAATCATCCATAGCCTTGGTACGAAGCTGAACCTCTATATGGCTTCTTGCAAGGTTATCGTAGAAAGTGATATGCAGTGACCTGTATCCGTTGGGATTAGGATGTTCTATATAATCTCGAAAATAAGGTCTGACCTTCTCCGGAAGACGGTGCGACATGTATTTCTCATCCTGATCTCCTATCTCGGGATCAAATCCTCTCTGCTCGAGAAATCCGGGCAATGTGGCAGCGATCTCATAAAGATACTTAAGCTCCAGCTCTTCCTTATCATCCCCCGGACGTATATGGCACGACGGCATCGATATCACTATCCTGTATGCGATGAGATCTCGGAAGCACTTGATGCTCTTCTTGATCTCCACGGCATCGGGATAAGTTCCCGTCTTAATGTAGTGGTTACAGACTTTGTCCACGATATATCCGTTGAACTTCTCTTCTGCTCTTATAAGAGATTTTATCCTTCCCTTGAAGGTAAATGCGAGAAATGGATACTCGGTCGTCATGTATTTATAGAATTCCCTTATCCTTTGTGACTGCGAAGTAAGGAAATCGTTATGCTCCAAAAGCTCCTCCAACTGAAGCAGGAAGTTACTGTGGAACATATCTATACTGTTGCCTGTAATAACAGATGATTCCTTAAGATCATTAGAATACTTCTGTATTATCTTAAGTACCGTATCGCCGGTATAAAGATAGTCATTTAAAGTTATCATAAGTCTTTCCCATACCGCTTTATTATTCGGACAAACAAAAAAGACGCCCGCAAATCAATGCAAACGTCTTTGTCCACCTAAGTGGAGTATACTACTTGAACCATGCAGTATCAAGCCTGACGGAAATAGTACGAGGCATCCGTATTCAGGAGCTCCTCGCAGGTCTCAAGAACAAACTGCTCAGCCT
>CACZPC010000281.1 GCA_902782985.1 Oscillospiraceae bacterium | reverse complement strand
GATCCGGTGATCTATGTAGCATCTACAAAAGAAGAAGAACTTAAGATCGGCGGCAGGTATAAGATCAAGATACTTGAAGCCGATGAATATGAAATGACTGGAGTTACTATATGAATCTTCCTAATAAGTTATCTTTGCTCAGGATCTTCCTGATACCCGTTACTATGCTCTTTATGCTTCCCATAAGCATTTACGGATTTGAGCCTCAGGGCTGGAATTCCTTCATTACTTCAAACGGAATGCTTATTGCGGCCTTTGTTTTTATCATAGCTTCTCTTACTGATCTTGCAGACGGTAAGATCGCCAGAAAGTATAATCTTATAACCAATCTCGGCAAGTTCCTTGATTCTCTTGCAGATAAGATGCTCGTAATAGCCGTACTTATTGCTTTTGTACAGCTTCAGAGGATTTCAGCATGGCTTCTTGCCATAATAATACTTCGTGAGTTTATGGTTACAGGTATAAGGATGCTTGCAGCTGAGAAGGGTGTTGTCATGGCCGCCAAGATGATCGGTAAGATCAAGACTACTACTCAGATGATAGCTATCATATATCTTATGTTTGAGCCTACGATCCTTAAGATAACAGGATCTTCTTATGATTATGCTGCTTATCCCGTCAATGCCGTTACGATTATCGGAGATGTTCTTTTCATCATCTGTGTTGCCATGACTATCATCTCGGGAATGGATTATCTTCTTAAGAATCTTAATTATCTCAAGAACGCTGATTAAGACGTCAAAAATATTTCAAAATCGCTATTGACAATTCTACTCAGTTACTTTAAAAGTATTGTAGGTTGTATGACAATCGTACGGAGGTAAATAAAAATGACAAATGAAGAATTATTCGACAGCATTAAGTCTATGATCGTTGATCAGCTTGGTGTAGAAGAGGATAAGATCACAATGGATTCATCTTTCGTAGATGATCTTAACGCAGATTCTCTTGACATGGTTGAGCTTGTAATGGCTATGGAGCAGGAGTTCGATGTATCCATCCCTGATGAAGTTGCTGAGAAGGTTGGCACAGTCGGTGATGCAGTAGAGTACATCAAGAGCCTTGCTGAGTAATAAACATGTAATTTGAAGATACGGCTGGATGCATGATTGCATTCAGCCGTTATTTTTATCCGAAGGTGACATATGAAGGATTTAACTACCGGAGAATTCGAGAAAGCATTAGGCTACACTTTTAAGAATAGAGATCTTCTACAGCTTGCGTTTACGCACACCACCTATGTTTTTGAACATAATATGGGGCATTATCTGTCAAATCAGAGGCTCGAATATATAGGTGATGCAGTGATGGACCTTGTTATTGGACAGAAGCTCTATGAGTTGAAGCCCGAAGCAGATGAAGGTTATCTTTCCAAGACAAGGAGCATAATCGTTTGCGAAAGGTCTTTCGCGGCTGTAGCCAGAAGGCTTGATATGGGAAGTTACCTTCTCTTAGGTAAAGGTGAGGCACAGACAGGCGGTACTGATAAGGATTCTACGCTGGCTGATGCTTTTGAGTCTATCATCGCCGCAGTTTATTTTGACGGCGGATTTAAGGAAGCAGAGAGAGTAGTCCTTTCGAATCTCGACAGCACTATTAAGGATGCTATTGACGGTAAGATATTCCTTGATTACAAGAGCAGGCTTCTGGAGATAGCTCAGACAAAGAATAAGCAGCATAAGATCGAATTTATACTTGTAGGAGAGTCAGGCCCTGCTCATCTTCGTGAGTTTGAAGTAGAAGTCTATGCAGACGACAGATTCCTTGCCAAAGCAAAGGGGCACAGTAAGAAGGATGCCGAACAAAGAGGCGCTGAGGCAGCGATCAATGTCTATCAGGAGATGTTCGGAGTCTGATCGACAAAGCAATTATCTTTCTTTTGTGATACAATTAATCGTTAATTTCAGGAAAGTAATTTATTACCGATGTATTTAAAGAAGCTCGAAATACAGGGATTTAAGTCATTCCCCGAATATACTCTGATCGAATTCGATCAGGGTATGACTGCTGTTGTCGGTCCTAACGGCAGCGGTAAGTCCAATGTAACCGATGCCATCAGGTGGGTATTGGGTGAGCAAAGCGTTAAGACACTTCGAGGCGGCAAGATGGAGGATGTCATATTTAACGGCACCCAGTCCAGAAAACAGATGAATTACGCCGAAGTATCTCTTACTTTTGATAATACGGACCATTTCCTGGATTACGAATATGGAGAGATACAGATCACAAGAAGGCTCTTCCGATCCGGAGAGAGCGAATATCAGATCAATCATGTTAACTGCAGACTTAAGGATATCGTAGGCCTTTTCCTTGATACAGGTCTTGGTAAGGACGGTTATTCCATTGTCGGACAGGGCCGTGTAGATGAGATCTTGTCAACTAAGTCTGAAGACAGAAGAAGAGTTATAGAGGAAGCATCCGGTATCGTTAAGTTTAAGGTAAGAAAGGAAGAAGCGGAGAGAAAGCTTAATTCCACCGAACAGAACCTTGTCAGGATCGATGATATCTTAAATGAACTGTCTGAGCGTATCGGACCTCTTAAGGAACAGTCCGAGAAGGCTATCGAGTACCATAAGACTTATGAGAGCTTAAAGGAGAAGGATATTGCACTTCTTGTTAAGCGTATAGATGATGCCAACACTGCTATGGGCGATTCCGGTTCTGTAAAGGAAAAGCTGGAAGCCGAGATAAAGGAGCAGGAAGACAGATATATCGAATTTCGTGAGAATAACTCCGAGCTTACCAGAAGATCTGAAGAACTCGATGATAAGATCGAGGATAAGAGGCAGGAACTTTCCGACGTTACTGAGCAGATGCATGATACGGTAAGCGATATCAAGATAAACGAAGAAAGACTTCGTCAGTTAAATGACAGTAT
>CACZPC010000280.1 GCA_902782985.1 Oscillospiraceae bacterium | reverse complement strand
GTGGTGAGGGGGATAGAAGGAAGATGTTCCGATATCACCGATAGTACCCGTGAACTTCTCCTCGCCGTCAATTGTATACTTGGAACCCAATGCATCGCAGTTATCTTCTACGAGCCAGAGGTTATGCTTGTCACAGAATGCCTTTACCGCCTTAAGGTCGAAAGGATTACCGAGCGTATGCGCTACCATTACCGCCTTTGTCTTGGGAGATAAAGCAGCCTCGAGCTGAGTTACGTCGATATTGTACTGAGGGATGGTAACATCCACGAATACGGGGATCGCACCAAACTGGATCATGGGAGTAACAGTCGTAGGGAATCCTGCTGCTACCGTAATGACCTCATCACCTCTCTTGATCGCTCTCTCCTTGAGAAGAGGGCTTGTCAGCGCCATGAACGCACCGAGGTTAGCGGATGAACCCGAGTTTACGAGTGAACAGAACTTTACGCCGAGATACTCAGCGAAAGCCTTCTCGAACTTATCAGTATATCTTCCTGCCGTAAGCCAGAACTCAAGAGAAGAATCAACAAGATTTACCATCTCATCGTGATCATATACTCTTCTTGCATAAGGGATACGGTCACCTTCCTTATACTCAGCAGTCTTGTGATAAGAATCACAATACTCCGATACCATCTCTAAGATCTTGGCTCTTGCCTGCTCTTCTGTCATATTTTCAAACATAGATATTCTCCGATCAGAACTGTCTTTTGCCCGCAATTAGGCATACTCTGTAGTATTTTAGCTTTGCATGCTGAAATAAGCAAATTAAACTAAGGTTACTTTGCTCGGTAACTTACACAAAAATACATAAAAATAACAACATCCCGACCACCTGAATGATCGGGATGTCTGACAAATCCTGTTACTTTAGGAAATCGGCTATCTGCTTATCCATGATCTCCGGTATGTTGCCATTGGCAAACCATACTCTGTTCCATTCGCAGATCCTGTCTATGGTCTCGTCGATATGCCATGTGGGCTTCCAGCCGAATGTCTTCTTGAGCTTACTGGAATCAAGCTTTAAGAAGTTGGCCTCGTGAGGAGCATCGGGATCGATCCTGTCGACTCTGCTTATCCCTCCCCACTTCTCGCAGAACATATTAACGATGTCGCCTGTAGTAACGCAGTCACAGTCATCGGGGCCTACGTTGAACCAGGATGCAAGTGTCGGATCCTCGTACTGGGCCTTTACGATCATGAGATATGCCGTAACGGGCTCCAATACATGCTGATAAGGTCTTGTGGAATAAGGATTTCTTACTACGATATCCTCACCCTTCTTAGCCGCTCTTACACAGTCGGGGATGATCCTGTCATTAGCAAAGTCACCGCCGCCGATGACATTGCCTGCTCTGGCAGTAGAGATGGCGGGATATTCGCCTTCCTTGAAGAAGGAAGATCTGTAGCTGTGCGTAACGAGCTCACTGCAGGACTTGGAATTGGAATAAGGATCGTAACCGTCCAGCATCTCGTCTTCTCTGTAGCCCCACTCCCACTCGCGGTTCTTATATACCTTATCCGTAGTGACATTAAGGAAAGACTTTACGCTATTGCTCCTTCTCAGACACTCGAGGATATTAACGGTACCCATGACATTAGTCTCGTATGTATATACCGGGTCCTTATAGGAATCTCGAACGATAGGCTGTGCCGCCATATGGATGACGATCTCGGGCTGAGCCTTGGAAAAGGCATTCCAAAGCGTATCGAGATCTCTTATATCGCCTATAACGGAAGTCATCTTATCTTCGATATCCGCCATGGAGAAAAGATCGGGAGTCGTATTGGGAGCTAAGGAATAACCCGTAAGGATCGCGCCTGCTCCTGTGAGGATACGGCTCATCCATGTACCTTTAAATCCCGTATGACCTGTAAGGAATACTTTCTTACCTTCGAAAAACTTCAAATCGAGCTGCATTCAGATCACTCCTCCCAGACGATCCAGGGAGCTTTGCCGGATTCTATCAATGACTCAAGCTTTTCCTTATCCCTCTTCGTATCCATGCACTTCCAAAAGCCTTTATGTACGAATGCCGCAAGCTGTCCCTCGGAAGCAAGTCTCTCAAGAGGCTTCTTTTCGAATACGGTTGTATCATCCTCGAGGTAGTTGAAGATCTCGGGATTCATGACCATATATCCCGCATTGATCATGGCGCCGTCGGAATCGCTCTTCTCGCGGAACTTCGTGACGCTGCCGTCAGGCGTAAGCTCAAGACAGCCGAACTGCTGACCGACATTGACCGAAGTAATGGTAGCCGTCTTGCCGTGTGCTCTATGGAATTTTAAAAGCTCATTGATATCCACATCACAGACACCGTCACCGTATGTAAGCATAAAGGGCTCGTCTCCGACGAACTTCCTGATCCTCTTTATACGGCCGCCGGTCATGGTATTAAGTCCCGTATCCACGAGCGTTACCTTCCACGGCTCCGTATGAGTAGAATGAACTATCATCTTATTCTCGGCTGTAAAATCAAACGTTACGTCGGATGTGTGAAGATAGTAATCTGCGAACCATTCCTTTATAACATACTGCTTATATCCGCAGCAGATAACAAAATCATTAAATCCGAATGAAGAATAGTACTTCATGATGTGCCATAAGATAGGCTTACCGCATATCTCGACCATAGGCTTGGGCTTCAATACACTCTCTTCACTGATACGGGTACCGAAACCGCCTGCAAGGATAACTACTTTCATTAACGTATCTCACTTTCAACTAAGCATAGTCAAAGTGATTGTATCACAAAGAGAGGCTGCTTTCCTTATTCGGGAACAAATGCGATCTCGGGAATTAATGCCGCGATCCGCACGCATTTATAAATCCCGTAAACATCTCAGCCTCGGGATAGATATCTCTGATCCTTGTATAGGGAGTATATCTCTCGGCATCTGTAAGCTTGGCGATATCAAGACCGCGGGATCTTATTTCATCCTTAAGCACTTCATAAAGCTCCGTATCCTCCTTCACCTTTATGACATAGGAATCGATCCCGATCTTATATCCGACATCTCCGCCCTGAAGACTGAATGCCAATACCTTCCGCGCATTCTCGGATGAGTTTCCGATATAGATATAATAGATGCCGTCCTCTACTGCGTATCTCTTAAGCTCTTCATCCCACAGACACAGGGATGCGGAATTGAATCTGAGCTGTCCCGCGATCTTCTGACCGGGCTGCAGATAATACTTACCGAATGCACGAAGCTCCTTAACGGGTCTTATGACGGATGATCTCTCCTGCCCTACGTAAAGCTGTACGACTTCTGCGCCGTCCATACTGCCGGTGTTCTCTATCTCGAACCTGACGACCATATCTTCGCCGACTGTGATATTGCTCTTCTCAACTTCGAAGTTATCCATATCGAAAGTGGTATAGGACAGACCGTATCCGAACGGATATAAAGGTTTTATCATCCTCTTCTCATATCCTCTGTATCCCACGAAGATCCCTTCTCCGTAGAATGAAGTATCTCCTTCGGGGTAGTTAAGATAGGACGGCATGTCTTCTATCCTCTGCGGCCACGAGAACGGGAGCTTTCCCGACGGATCTCTCCTGCCGTACATGATATCCGCCAATGCTTTCGCGCCCTGCATACCGGGATAGAATACGCAGAATATCGCATCCAGATCATTCAGATAATCACCGAACTCTACAGGTCCCGGAGAATTAAGGATAAGGCATATCCTTCCGGACAGCAGAGAATTACGCTTCAGTTCAAGGAGCCTGTTAAGGACTCTTACTGTCTCTGCCGGCAGCTTAAGATCCTTCCTGTCGGATCCTTCGGAAGAATTTACCGAACAAAGGACCACCGCTACGGACATAGGCTCTGAAGAATATATATCATCTTCGCCGTAATAAACATTCGGGAGCTCTTCGTCAAGCTTTGTATTTCTGCTCGTAAACACCTGTGCGCTTCCCTGACCGCATGTCAGCATCCTCTCGCTTCCGTACAGCACGACTTTCTCATTGCCCGATAAGGGGAATACGCCGTTATTTTCCAACATCACGATACCCTGGACTGCAGCTTCGTATGCTATATTATCGCCACTCTCCATTATATCTTCCGCTTCATCCTGCGTGATCTTCGGACGGTAATTATATTTCACCGCCAGGCCCTTAACTCTCTCGAAAGCTTCGTTTAAGTGCTCCTTTGTAAGTCTTCCTTCTTCTAAGGCCTTTAATATATCTTCACTCGGCCACGGTCCCGGCATAAGAAGATCGATACCTGCTTCTATCGCCTGTCCGGAGTCTCCCGTACATGCACCCCAGTCGGTCATGTTGACTCCGGTGTAGCCCCACTCCTGCCTCAGTATATGGCGAAGGAGCCACTTGTGTTCGGTGCATTTCGTGCCGTTTATCTTAGGGTACGAAGTCATAACGGTAGCCGCTCCCGCCTGAAGACACATCTTAAATGCGGGGAGATATATCTCTCTTAATGTCCTCTCGGATATTATCTGATTTATCGTATTGCGCTTATATTCCAGATTATTGGCGGCATAGTGCTTGACGTTAGAGGCTATCCCCTGACTCTCTACACCCTTTACCAGTTCTCTTCCCATAACGCCCGTAAGGAAAGGATCCTCCGAATAGCCCTCGAAGAACCTGCCGTTCCTGGGATCTCTCAGGATATTGATATTAGGGGTCCCCAGAAGACAGTCGACTCCGTACATATTGGCTTCCTGCCCCAATACTTCGCCCATCTTGGCGGTAATGGCGGGATTCCACGTGGCGCCGAGCAATATGCCCGGAGGATAGCATCCGGGAGCGATATCCGTAAGTCCCGTTCGTATCTCCTCACTGCCCCTGATATATCTTCGAAGCTCCTTCTCCCTGTCGGTGAGCTTATTCTCTTCGAAGAAGAAATGTGCGACATTATCGAGCTCGGTCTTTGTATATCCGTTCTGCTCACAGTATTCAGCATACAGGTTAACGAAAAGCTGCTCGAAGTTCATTCCGGTACCGCCGTCGAGCATCTGTATCCTGCGGATATCCGCCTCCGGGATCTCCGTCGTTCCAAAAAAATCGGCACCGCATAAAAGCGATGCC
>CACZPC010000279.1 GCA_902782985.1 Oscillospiraceae bacterium | reverse complement strand
GGATCTTTGTAAGGGTCCTCACGTAGAGACAACAGGCGAGATCAAGGCTTTTAAGCTTACATCCATCGCAGGTGCTTACTGGAGAGGCGATTCCAAGAATAAGATGCTTCAGAGGATCTACGGTACTGCTTTCCCTGATAAGGGACAGCTCAAGGAATATCTCGACAGACTCGAAGAAGCAAAGAAGAGAGATCACAATAAGCTCGGCCGTGAACTTGAATATTTCACGACTGTTGATTATATCGGTCAGGGACTTCCGATCATCCTTCCAAAGGGATCTAAGACTATCCAGGTAATGCAGAGATGGATCGAGGATCTTGAGGCTTCAAGAGGATGCGAGCTTACAATGACACCTTACTTCGCTAAGCGTGATCTTTATAAGATCTCCGGTCACTGGGATCACTATCGTGACGGTATGTTCGTCATGGGTGACAAGGCTGATCAGGATGACGAGACCAAGGAGTGCTACGCTCTTCGTCCCATGACATGCCCTTTCCAGTATCAGGTATTCCTTAATCGTCAGAGATCCTATCGTGATCTTCCCATGAGACTTACGGAGACATCTAAGCTCTTCCGTAACGAGGACAGCGGTGAGATGCACGGCCTTATCAGAGTAAGACAGTTCACTATCTCCGAGGGTCACTACATCTTAAGACCCGACCAGCTCGAAGAGGAGTTCAAGGAGTGCCTTGACCTTGCCAAGTATGTACTTGATACAGTAGGACTTCTTGAGGACTGTACTTTCCGTTTCTCACAGTGGGATCCCGCTAACCCCAAGAATAAGTACGAAGGTACCAAGGAACAGTGGGAGAAGGCTCAGGAGACAATGGGCAAGATCCTTGACGACCTCGGCGTAGAATACTCTATCGGTATCGATGAGGCTGCCTTCTACGGTCCTAAGCTCGACATTCAGTATAAGAATGTATTCGGTAAGGAAGATACACTCGTTACCATCCAGATCGATATGCTCCTTGCTCAGAAGTACGGCATGGAATATGTTGATGCAGACGGTACAAAGAAGAATCCTTATATCATCCACAGAACAAGTCTCGGATGCTATGAGAGAACTCTCGCTTACCTCATCGAGAAGTACGCCGGATGGCTTCCCGTATGGATGGCTTATGAGCAGGCTCGTATACTTCCCATCTCCGATTCTCACATCGACTATGCATACGAAGTAAAGGATAAGCTCACCAAGATGGGCTTCAGAGTCGAAGTAGATGACAGATCCGAGAAGATCGGTAAGAAGATCAGAGAAGCAAATAAGGATAAGATCCAGTATATGCTCGTCGTAGGCGATCAGGAAGTTGCAGACAAGACTGTTGCCGTAAGAGCGCATTTCGAAGGTGATATGGGTGCTATGCCTGTTGATGACTTCGCAGCAAAGCTCAAGGAGATCGTCGACAATAAGGTAAGACACGACGTCTGATAAGCAGTTTCAGATCAACGAAAGCAACAGGCCGCCCCGCACTCATATGAAGTGTGAGGCGGTCTTTGTGTTGCGGGGAAAGTGCCCGATGCAGTGCGCTGATTTGAAGGCGTGGTGAAGGCTTTCGAGCGACAGCGTCCGGGGCTCTCGCGACGCCGGCTGTTTGTTGACCTTCTGCCTCTCATGATGATAAAATCAAATATATGTGAGGTCCGATGGATAAGGACCGTTAATAGTCGGATCTAAGTCGCTGACCTTATCAGGGAGTGGCTTATTTTTTAGCTGACGTGAGGGGTAGATCTAAATGGCTATTTGGGAAAACACAAACAAAAACGTAAACTGGTCGCCGGGGCATTCGGAAATAACAAAATGTCCGCGATGCGGCAACAACGTCTATACGGACGAGATCCTCGACAGACATATCTGCAGAAGGTGCGGCGGAGTCTTCGATAAGGATACGCTGGAGCTTTGTTATTCGTTCGACAGAAGAGACGAAGAAGCAGCCGGATACGAGGAGCAAAATAAGGTCGAGTACATCTGCAGATCATGCGGCTCATCCGTAGTAACGGATAAGGGAACGACCACCGGGTTCTGCGCTTTCTGCGGTTCGACGGATATTACGAGGAATGAGCTTACCAGGCAGTTCAGACCGGATGCTTATATCCCGTTCAAGGTCACAAGGGAAGAAGCAATCGAAAAGCTTAAGAAGTTCTCGGAAGGAAAGGCCTTTGTGCCTGTCAGCTATAATACAAAATCCACCATGAGCAAAGTAACCGGCGTATATGTTCCGTTCTGGCTTATAAACTCCGATACGCATCTTAAGGCGAAAGCACAAGGCACTAAGATCTTTGGTGAGGGAGCAGGAGACAGGTTTGACCTTGACGTCGACTACAATTATCAGGTCAAAGGTATTCCGTTCGACGGTTCCAAAGGGGTCAACGACATCCTCATGGAGGCGATCGAGCCCTATGATTATAGAGAAGTCAGGGACTTTGATGACAATGCTCTGAAAGGGTATTTCGCCGAGAGGTTCGACGAGGGACCGCTTGATATGACCGAGCGCATCATGAGCAGGCTCTATCTTTATTCGGGGCAGTGCGCCGAGAATATCATCAAAGGATACGACAATGTAGTGATCAAGGAGAATAATTCAACGGCAGATAAACTTTCGTCGAAATATGTTCTCCTGCCTATGTGGTTTTTGAATTACGAATACGAAGGTGTCAGATACAGGTTCGCAGTCAACGGCCAGACCGGCGAGTGTGACGGTGATATGCCGGTATCTTCGGCTCGCAGCACAATTCGAAAGCTGCCGCTCAGGCTCCTCTTTATGCTCCAGGCCGTCGCAATCTTCGCATGGCTTTTGATCGAGATCATATTCTTTCGCGATGCATTCTTTAACGGCATCGAGCTGATCCTCAAGGGCGGCTTCTTCATAATTTGGATGATCCTTTGCATAGTGTTTGGCGTGTTTGGAAGACGGGGATCCTTCTTCAGATCGGTCGACATGGCTCAAGATATTCGCGAAGGCATTAAGGAAAAGGTGACAGAAGGGTTTTATAACCTGCCCGATAAGGCTGATCGCATGCTCTCAAATGCTGATAACGAGCTTAAGCGTACGATGGATGAGGTGCCTGATGTCATGACTTATTTCGAAGAGATCCCGGGTGAAGAACCCAAGATCAGGGAGTCCGCGCCCACAGCGAATAAATATGCCCGCCCGCGCACGGATGACAGGACTCAATATTGATATCACGCGTAGTACCAACCCACCCTGAAAAGTCCCGATTTTTCAAGCTTAATGCTCGCAAATAGTGTCTTAATAGTATCGATAATAGCACTTTGTCTTAAGACAAAGAAATAAGCCGCCCCAGACCAAGGATGCGGCTGCGATATTCCTTGCAAGACACGGCGCTTCCAAAGATGAGATAAGAGATTATATCCAAAGAGAATTCTGCTACGACCTTACAAGGTCATTAGATGAGATACGTCCCTCTTACTATCACGTAGAAGACTGCATGAGGACGATGCCTCAAGCATTCGAGTGCTTCCTGGAAGCAGAGGATTATGAGAGCACGATACGTAATGTCATGTATATAGGAGGAGATACGGATACTCTTGCGGCAATAGCGGGAGC
>CACZPC010000278.1 GCA_902782985.1 Oscillospiraceae bacterium | reverse complement strand
GAGCTCAAGGAAGAGATCGAGAGACTCAGAAATGATTATTCCGACAGAGTCTCCAAGGCTGATGAGCTTCTCGATCGTGCCAATAATGAGAAGAAGAATACTGAAGAGATAATCAGGAAACGTGATGACCTTCTGGAGGAATTCAAGAATTCCGAGAGAAGCAATGACAGTATCAGAAAGAGTATCGAGTCCAAGACCAATGAACTTCTCGATACCAAGGAGAAGATCACTTCGGCTTCTGCTCAGATCAATGCCATGGAGGACAGACTTCATGAGCTCGGCAATAACAGACAGGTATCTGCCGGTCTTAAGACCGAGATGGAGAATAATCTCAAGGAAGCAGATAAAGCATGGCGTGAGATGATGGAGAAGGAAGGCGAGGTTACTTCCGATATTACTTCCAGAGAGGATAAGCTCAAGGATCTTTCATCTCAGGAGAAGAAGCTTCTTGCCGAATATGAGATCGACAACAGGTCGTTTATCACAGACAAGGCAAGACTTAAATCTTTGCAGGATCTTGAGGCTCGAAAGGAAGGATATCAGGAATCCGTAAGAAGGCTTTTCGCAGAGGTCGGTAATAATTCCAACGGTATAGTCGGAGTTATCGGTGATCTTATATCTACCAGGAAGGAATATGAGACTGCCATAGAGATCGCTCTTGCGTCTGCTATCCATAATGTCGTAACCAAGACCGAGAAGAATGCTGCAGACCTGATCGATGTCCTCAAGACAAAGCGGCTGGGTCGTGTAACATTCCTTCCGATAGAGAATATCAAGCCCAGGAGCATCGATCGTAACGTTATTGCCGCATGTGAGCGTAAGAACGGGTATATCGGTGTTGCTTCAGATCTTGTTGAGAATCCTAAGGAGATCAATGATATTGTTGAGAATCTCTTAGGTAAGATCCTTATCTGTGAGACGATGTCCGATGCCAGGACTATTGCTCGTGAGGCATCTCATTCCGTAAAGGTCATAACTCTTGAGGGTGACTGTATAAATGCCGGAGGTTCCCTTACGGGAGGTTCTGTCAGACGTGATTCATCGGGTATCCTCGGAAGAGCGCGTGAAATCGAAGATCTTAAGGCTAAGATAGTAAAGACAGAGCAGAAGCTGTCGGTATCCGAGGCTAAGAGACAGGAGCTTGATGAGCAGACCGGAGATCTCAGAAGAGAGATCGATCAGCTTAATGAACAGCTTAAGTATTTTGCCATGGAAAGAGTAAAGGCAGAATCCGAGTATCGTAATGTGGCATCAAGGCTTGAAGAACTCGAGAACGGTATTACTGATGCCGAGAAGCTCATACACGAGATCTCAGCCGAAAAGTTGAAGCTTGAAGATGACCTTGAGGAGTTAAGTCAGATCGTCAAGGAGACTGAGGGCGAGCTTTCCGATTACAGAGAAGATATCGTCAGAAGTGACAACAAGAATAAGGAATTCACTGCTAAGCTCGATGAACTCCGTGATGAGATCAGCCGCGGTAATACCGAGTCTGAGAGGATCCTTGCCGAGCGTAACGGTGTATTGAATCTTGCGTCTCACATTAAGGATGAGCTCAGTAAGGCGGAGGCTGAACTCAATGAACTTATCTCAGACAGAGAAAAGGATGCTTCCGATTGTGAAGCCCTGAAGAAGACTATCGAAGAGCAGAAGACTTCATCTGAGAAGTTCAAGACTGTATATGATGCCATGAGCGAGGAGATCAGAAAGCTCAACGAGGAGAAGACCGAGATCGAGAAAGAAAGATCCGGATTCGTTACCAAGCTTACCGAGATCAATGACGGTATCAATGCTCTGAGAGACAAATATAATAATCTCGTGTCCAAATACGAGAGATATATCAACGATATCGATTTCTCCAAGAACAGGCTCTGGGAAGATTACGAGACGACTTATGATAATGTCGTCGGCAAATATCCCGAGATCGAGAGTATTAATGAGACCACAAAGCTCATTTCTTCATTGAAGAACAAGATCAAGAACTTAGGTCCGGTAAATATGAATTCCATCGAGGAATATAAGGAAATATCCGAGAGATATGAATTTATGATGTCTCAGCGAAATGATATCGTAGATGCCAAGACTAACCTTGAGAAGGTCATAGCTGATCTTATCGACGAGATGAAGACTCAGTTCATAGATCAGTTTACGACGATAAATGAGAACTTTAAGACAGTATTTACCGATCTCTTTAACGGTGGTTCTGCTGAGATCGTCCTTGAGAATGAGGAAGATGTACTTAATTGCGGTATAGAGATCAAGGCACAGCCTCCCGGAAAGAAGCTTCAGAGCCTGACATTGCTTTCCGGCGGTGAAAGATGCCTTACTGCTATCGCCTTGCTTTTCGCTATTCTGCAGCTTAGACCTTCTCCTTTCGTAATCCTCGATGAGGTCGAGGCGGCTCTTGATGATGTTAATGTCAGCAGATTTACCGATTTCGTAAGAAGATATTGCGTTCGTTCGCAGTTTATCCTTGTTACTCACCGTAAGGGTACCATGGAGGCCTGTGACAGGATGTACGGTGTAACGATGCAGGAGAGAGGTATCTCGAAGATACTCTCGATGAGAATTCAATAAGGGAGATTGATCAATGGGAATATTTGACGCATTTAAGAAAGGTCTTAAGAAGACAAGAGATTTCTGGAGTGCCGAGTGGACAAAGACTGTCGCATCTCACGGTAAGTTTGATGATGAGATGCTCGATGATTTCGAAGAGATCATGGTAAGGGCAGATTGCGGTGTTGCAGCAAGCGAAGAGATCATAAACGGTATCAAAGACTATATCAGGAAGACCGGTGATGATTCTCATGAGGGAGTAATGAATGAAGTAAAACGTCTCATGCTCGAGATCCTCGGCGAGAAGTCCGTTATCGATATTATTCCGGGTAAACTCAATATCATTCTGATGGTAGGAGTCAACGGTACAGGTAAGACCACGACAGCAGGAAAATTATCTGCAAGATATAAGGCAGAAGGACATAAGGTAATCATGGGTGCTGCCGATACATTCAGAGCAGCTGCAGTAGACCAGCTTAAGGTCTGGGGCGAGAGGACATCCACTGCCGTGATCGCTCATGCCGAAGGTTCGGATCCTGCATCCGTTGTATATGATGCCATTAAGGCTGCTCAGGCAAGAGGCAGTGATATCCTTATCGTTGATACGGCTGGAAGGCTTCATAACAAGAAGAATCTTATGGAGGAGCTCGCCAAGATCAACAGGATCATCAATCGTGAAGCTCCTGATGCCAATGTTAAGTCACTTCTTATTATCGATGCTACGACAGGTCAGAATGCCGTACTTCAGACTGAAGCTTTTGCTGAGGCTGTCGATCTCGATTATGTAGGTATTACGAAGCTTGACGGAAGCGCCAAGGGCGGGGTTGCCATCTCTGTCGCTTATACGGCTAAGGTTCCCATCGTTCTTGCAGGTTTGGGTGAAGGCGTAGATGATCTTATGGATTTTGATCCTGAAGCATTTGTAGACTCACTGCTTGCAAAGGATTGAAGCATGTGATATTATTCGATAGTTGCCGTGACACAGATCTCGGATCGTCCGACCGTTTCTTTGTCACAGGTCTATAATTATTTTAATGGAGGACATTATAATGAGCGCTATTAACAAGGCTGAGATCATCAAAGAGTATGCTCTTAAGGAAGGTGACACAGGTTCACCCGAGGTTCAGATCGCTATCCTCACAGCAAGGATCAATCACCTCACAGAACACCTTAAGACTCACAAGGGTGACCACCACTCCAGAAGAGGTCTTCTTATGATGGTTGGTAAGAGAAGAGGTCTTCTTGATTATCTTGCAAAGGTTGATATCGAGAGATACAGAGCTATCATCGCTAAGCTTGGAATCAGAAAGTAATTTCTGTCATAACGAAGAAGCTAATGAGGACTGTCCGCAAGGGCAGTCCTTTTTTATGCCTGTAGTAAGTTGTATAATACCTGTGACAAAAG
>CACZPC010000277.1 GCA_902782985.1 Oscillospiraceae bacterium | reverse complement strand
CATTATTCTTACAGTTGTTTGAATTACATTATGAGTGTTCCTTTTGCCGGCGGAGATATGTCATGCAATTTCCAGTTCTGCAATGAGGAAACGGCATATGGTAAAGAACTTGGCCGTTCCGAGGTGGTTACCGAGGACCCTTCTATCACTTCCGCTTATGCTGTCCTTCCGTATCAATTCTATACTTCCGGCGGCTATAAGATCGGTGATGATTTCAATATAGAAGTTCAGGGCAAAAAATATGATCTTAAAGTCAGGGGATTTCTTACGACTCCGTACTTCGGATGCAATAATTCCGGTTCTTATGAGATCGTCGTCGATGATGATACATATTCAGAGATGGTGTCTGTGGAGTCATCTTCATTGTGCTATATCGTGATCTATGAACTTAAAGACGGGGTAAAGGATTCCGCATTCGGGATCAGATTTGTTAATGATTGTATCGCGCATGCTCCTTCCTGTTCTGTATCTCATGTACCTCTCGATGTAAGCATTTCGAACAGGACATTCGTATCTCTTATCTTTGTTATAGCTTTTATGTCAGTAACAGCTATCCTTATGCTGGTCGTTCTTATGATGCTTATCAATTCGATCTCGAATTATATCAAAGAGAGTATGAAGACTATAGGAGCTTTGAAGGCTATCGGCTATACGAGCAGAGATATCAAGTTCTCGCTTCATATCCTGTTTTCGCTGCTGGCTGTTGTCGGGTCTTTGGCAGGGATAATGATCGCCTATATCTCGATGCCCGCTTTTTCCAAGATCGTCGTGGCACAGATGGGAATCCCTTACAGGGTATCCGTTGTAGTTCTTCCAATGTTGATGATCATCCTTGGAGTTGTCTTGTATACTGCACTTGTAACCGAAGCTGCCGTGCATAATATAAGAAAGATAGATCCTATCGTTGCTCTCAGAGACGGTACGGAGAGTCACAGTTTCAGAAAAAACAGGGTAAGACTTGACAGAACTGATCTCGGTATCAATATTGCACTGGCTCTTAAGACAACTTTTTATAATCTGAAGCAGAATATGATCACTTTTACGGTAGTTGGAGCCATGGTATTTCTTTGTGTTCTTGGCGTACTGATGTATGAGAACTTTAATGTACATCCAAAGATCGAAATGCTCAGTTTTGAGTACGGAAGCGGTGTGGCTGCCTTCGACAATGAATCCAAGGAAGAAGCGAGGGAATTTCTTGAATCGCTCGAAGGTGTATCCAATGTGCGTAACTGTATCAACCTTGATGTCTGTTACGGGGATGAGGACAGGCTTTACACATATATACTGGATGATGTATCTAAGCTGAATAATAAAAATGTATGTTATGAGGGAAGGCTGCCCGAATATGATAATGAAATAGCCGTAAGCGGTAAGTTTTGCAGGATATACGGATTGTCTGTAGGCGATGAATTGGAACTGACATATGGTGACGATACTTACGCTTATCTTATTACCGGTCTTATTCAGACAACAAATAATCAGGGTAAGGAAGCGGTAATGAATGATCGTGCGGCTTCTCATATCATAGATCTTTCAAATGCACCGGCTTATTATCACTTTGACTGTGAGGAAGAAACATCAGAAGCTGCGGCTTTAGTCCTTGATAAGTGTGAAGAGAGATTCGGATCGCATATGATCTCAAGCATGAACTTCTACGACATAATAGAAGGAGCGCTTACGACATTTAAGATGGTTGCAGTCGCAATGCTCTCGGTCATGCTCGTCGTAGCGGCGCTTGTGATCCTTCTGGTACTTTATCTTCTGGTTAAATCGCTTATCTTAAAGAAACGGAAGGATTACGGTATCTTCAAGGCCATCGGTTATACATCCGGTAACCTTGTTCTCCAGACTGCCATAAGCTTTATGCCGTCGATTTTGCTGTCGGTATCAGTCTTCTCGGTATTGTCATATTATCTTGCAAATCCTTTCATGAACCTGGCTATGGGGTCCTTCGGTATCGTAAAAGCTGATTTCACTATACCCGTCATCGGAGTCGTACTTGTTGGGATCTTTATTATAATCGTATCATTCTTTATTGCCGTATTTGAGGCCGGACGTATCAGGAAAATAGAGGCCTATCAGATGCTTATCATAGAATGATCGTCTTTAACGGTGCCCGGGCGGCACGGCATATTGCTCGTAAATATTTCCCCGATTGCAGAAACTGAGGCGATCGGGGATTTCCCGGATTTATCCTCAAAACTCGATTTTTCTGCATATTTGTAATAAAATACTCGGGACTTTTGAATAATACGGAGAGATAATGAAGCAGGTTAAGCGATTAGGTACCATCCTCGGCGAGGTGCGCCGTGTTGACAGCATATTGATGAAAAAGAGGATCTATCACTATATCCTTGTAACGCTTCTCCTGATCATTATAGTCATGTTCGGAAAGAGCTTTTATTCCGATAAGGTGTATAAGAACTATCAGCCCGAAGATGCGGTCGAGTTCCGTATTGTAAGGAATATGTCCTATAATCTGAACTTTGAGGCTAAGGATAACAGTCTTTCTTCTTTCAGGCTGAAGGTAAACCGTGACAGGACACGTCTTAATTCCTCGGATAAGATGCATGTGGTCATATATGATTCCGAAGATCATAAGATGTTTGAAGATGATGTATATCTTTACAATGCCGATCGTAATTATATAAGAGTCGATACGGATAATCTCAAGCTTGAGAAGGGCGAATGGTATTATATGCGATTTACGTTCTCCGATATCGACAGAAATTCACTGCTGGTGCTCGATGCTCATACGGTAAGTTCTTTCGGAGATGCTATCCAGTATGCTCAGACCCCGGATGAGAATGGTGATCCTCTGTCGCTTGATCTTTCCATCGGTTTTAAGAATGTTGCCAATTGTAACTATTATTACGGTAAGCTCAATGTAGCGAGCATTATCATTCATGCGATCTTCTATATCGTCGTTACTGCTGTTCTTTTTATGAAGAGATTCGAGGAACTTTCCGTTTTCCGTAATCTTTATCGAATGACGGTATTACCGGTATTTATCTTCCTGGCAGCTGAGGTAATGAATATCGAGAAGGAGAGACCTATAAGCTTTCTTTATCCGTTCTCGATGAAGAATGCTTTCAGTGTATTGTCCATATTACTCCTTCTTGGAGCTTTGATACTGTTCTTCCATATGCTTACGGGCAGAGGAACGCTATCCGCTATCATAGTTTCCATCCCGTTCCTTACGTTGGCTTTTGTAAATCACTCAAAGCTTGTTATGAGAGGCGATTCGTTTATGCCCTGGGATCTGATGTCTGCAGGTATCGGTATCAAGACGGGTTCGACTTATTATTTCCATGTTACGCCGAATTTTATAGCAGGAATAATGATGTGTCTTATAATACTTATCCTTTTGAGAATGACATCTACGCCCGCGATAAAATTCTCTTCGCAGAGATTATCAATGTGCGGCTTTTCGGTGGCATCTGTGCTTCTTGTATTGATGTCTACTGTATTTAATACATCTCTTCTTGATAAGCTTCACGTCTACTATGATGTTAATCCGCCGATTCAGAGTTATAACGAGAACGGTACTTATATGGCTTTCCTGATGCATCTTAATAATCTCGGTGCCAAGACGGGAAATAACAACTCTCCCGAGAATTATGAGGATCTTATGTACCGTTATACGGGAATCGCTTCATATATGGATCTTGATTCCAGAGTTAATTCCAACACGGTAAGACCTAATGTTATCTGTATAATGAGTGAGGCTTATACTGATCTCAGGCAGATAAGGGAATTTGAGACCACTGAACCTGTTATGCCGTATTTTGATCAGCTGATGGATGAATGCATCTATGGTGATATTGCCGTAAGTATATTCGGCGGCGGTACCTGTAATACTGAATTTGAATTCCTTACAGGTTATTCCATGGCTTATCTGCTACCCGGTTCATCTGTATATACGCTTTATGTAAATAATGATATTGATGCACTGCCTTCAATATATGCAGATAACGGATACAGGACCGTTGCGCTTCATTCCTTTGACGGAAGCTGGTGGGACAGAGAACAGAAGTATCCGATGCTCGGATTTGATGAATTCTATACAAGAGATGATTTCCCCTCCTCCGCTCATTATGTCAGACGATATATATCCGATATGTCTACATTTGAGAAGATCACCGAGATCTATGATGAGAGTGAAGATCCTCTCTTCCTGTTCTGTGTTACCATGCAGAATCATGCTGATTTCGCCGATCATTACGATAATATGGCATACGATATACATCTTTCCGATATTACGAAAGATGACGGTTCCTCATTCTACTATACGGAGAACTATCTTTCGCTTCTCAGGGAGTCGGATGATGCTCTTGAGTACCTGATCGAATATCTCAGAGACTCGGATGAACCGACTATCGTATGTTTCTTCGGTGATCACTGCCCGACGCTCGATCCCGAGTTCTATGATCTGTTGCTTCAGGCTGATCTCGGCGGCATTACTCTTGAGGAATCAGTTCCGATCTATGAGACACCGTACTTTATCTGGGCGAATTATGACCTTTCTGAAGGCGGCACTTCAATAGCGACTACTCATGGCAATTTCGGTCTTACGAGTCCTAATTTCCTCGGACAGACCGTTCTTGACCTTTCCGGAATGGAATCTCCTGATTCAAGGTCCTGCCTCAGGGTACTTCAGCAGGAGATCGGCGCGATCAGTTCACTGGGTGTATTCGATAATGACGGTGTACTTCATACCGATAAGTCGGATTTTGACGAGGAGACTCAGGCAATACTCGAGGATTATGCGACAGTACAATATGGTCTGATCTATATGTCGGATCCCGAGGAAGAACAATAATGCTCCTGCTATTTGCCGCCATGAAATGTGAGGCGAGACCTTTTATCGATCGTCTCGGCCTTAAGCGTGATCCGTCATTTATTAATCTTGAAGTCTATTCCGGCGACGGCATAAAGATATGCATAACAGGAATGGGAAAGGTCGACGCCGCCACTGCCGTTTCATCTGTTCTTTCATCTTCGGTAAGTACTGATGATGTGATCTTATTTAATATCGGCGTTTGTGCAGGAGCGGAAAGCGGTTGTCTTTACAGGATCAACAAGATACATGATGAGGATTCCGGCAAGGATCAATATCCTGATATGATATACCGTACCGATCATCCCGAGATCTGTCTTCATACATCTGACGGATATAAGACTGATGACCTTTTTTCTGATGATATGGGGGATTTTGTTTATGATATGGAGGGCTCCGCTGTTTTCAGAGCCGCGTCTTTCTATATATCACCTGACAGGATAATCCTCTTTAAGATCGTATCTGATCACGGTGATCCGGATTCCGTCACGGCTGAATTATGTGCCGAGATGATCGGGCGTTATTCCGATGAACTGATAAAAGAGATGAATCAGATCGCATCGGCAGCTCTTAAGGCAGATCCTTACGAGAAAGCTGACGAGATATGTGAAAGATACAGCGAAATGCTCCACTGCACCGGTTATATGACCAATGCTTTATCAAGGCTTATCAGATACGCATTAAGCCGGGATATTGATATTGAATCGATGCTTGATCCATATCTGCCTGTAGCTTCCAAGAAAGAGGGCAAAGAGGTCATCTCAGATGTCGAAAGAAAGCTTATACTTTGATGCCGT
>CACZPC010000276.1 GCA_902782985.1 Oscillospiraceae bacterium | reverse complement strand
GAGAACTTGGTGCCTGCCATGGGATGGCATCCGACGAACTCGAATCCGTTCTCATGAGCGATCCTGAAACCCTCCCTGCAGACCCATCTCTTGGTTCCGCATGCGTCAATGACGACTCCGTTCTTATTGAACTTTTCCTTATGGTCCTCCATCCAGTTGATCGTTGCCTCGGGATAAAGGCTTATGATCACGATATCACACTGACCTAAGTTATCATCCGTGAGCTTATCGTCGATAATACCCTGCATCCTGGCCATATCAGCCGTAGTCTCGGTACGATTCCAGCCATATACCGTATGACCTTCCTCATTCTCCTTATATGCTTTTGCAAAAGATGCTCCGATGAGTCCCAATCCGACTATTCCGACTATCATTTATGTCACTTCCTGTTTAATTATTTACCTTATATTTATCAGATTATGCTCCTTGCCTTATCGATGGCTTCCATAACTCCGACAAACTGATCGGGAGTAAGCTGCTGAGCGGCATCTGACAGAGCCTTCTTCGGGCAGTTATGAACCTCGATCTCAAGAGCATCTGCTCCGGATACGATGGCGGCCATGGACATGGGCTTGATAAGGGATACCTTACCCGTAGCATGAGAAGGATCCGCTACAACGGGAAGATGCGAAAGTTCCTTGAGAGCAGCGATGGCACTTACGTCGAAAGTATTTCTGGTATATGTCTCATACGTCCTTATTCCTCTCTCGCAGAGGATAACGTTGGGATTGCCCTCAGACATGATATACTCGGCACTCATGAGAAGCTCCTTCAATGTAGCGGAAAGACCGCGCTTAAGAAGCACGGGCTTCTTGGTCTTACCGAGAGCCTTAAGAAGATCGAAGTTCTGCATATTTCTCGCACCGACCTGAAGACAGTCGATCTCTTCGAATACGGGGAGCTGCTCGGGGCTCATGATCTCCGATACGATGGGAAGTCCCGTTGCTTCTCTGGCCTTGATGAGAAGTCTGATACCTTCTTCGTGAAGTCCCTGGAAATCATAAGGAGAAGTCCTGGGCTTATATGCGCCGCCTCGAAGGAGCGTGGCACCTGCTGCCTTGACTGCCTTAGCAGTCTCGATTATCTGCTCTTCATTCTCTACCGAGCAGGGACCTGCCATGACAGCAAAGTTACCGCCGCCGATCTTAACACCGCCGATATCGACGATGGTATCTTCGGGATGGAACTTCCTGTTAGCCTTCTTAAAGGGTTCGGAGATCCTCGTCACGGATTCGATGATATCGAGTCCCTGAAGAAGATCCGTATCGATCCTTGTGGTATCACCGATAAGACCTAATACGGTACAATACTCACCCTTTGATTCGTTGACACGAAGTCCCTGCTTCTCGAACCATTCCACGAGGTTGTCGATCTGTTGCTTTGTTGCATTGCTCTTTAATACTGCGATCATGTTGTCTCTCCTTCTGCGCCCGGCGTGCGCCCTTCAAACAAAAGCACCGCCCGAATCGTGATCCGTGCGGCGCCTGTTTATCTTGATCTTATTTCGTTCCCGAAAATCCCGTCATGCACAAACCACTCTTACCTTCGTGTTCTGAAAGTAATAGTAATAAAAGTAATATGCATAAGCAAAGATATTCTTGAACATGGTTTCCTCTTGATAAAGAAAAATCTGTGGTTATTAAAACACTAGGTGTATATGTGTGTCAAGTAACAAAATAGGACCCCGACTCAGATCAGAAAGGAAAGAGTCAGGGTCCCGTAAAACTGTGAAAGACTTATCCGGTCAGCAGGCGCTCACACGCTCCGTGATATAATTCACCACTTCGTCAGGTCTCATATCAAGAGCTACCGCGAATTCGGCATTCATTCTTCTCTCTGCCTCTGCAAGGATCTTCTCATCCTGCATATTGAGCACCTTGCCTTCTTCTGCAAGTGAATCTCTGTGTCTTGTGATCATGCTTATAAGGTCGATGATCTGCTTTCTTGTACCATTCGAAAGGAGATCATTAAAATGATCTTTTCTCTGATTTCTGTCATCGATCCAAACGGAATCTCCTTCGCCCATACCGTCGATCAGCCTGATAGCTTCATCCTTGGAGATGACCGGCTGGATCTTAGCAGTCAGTTTCTCATTATCGAAAGGAACATAGACTGTTGATGACTGCTTTACGAACATGGGTTTCAATACATAGTACTTCTTGGGACGCTCGTGGTAAAAACTGATGTCTCTGATATCGTCGATCTCACAAACCCCGCTACCGCCGTATACTACTGCATCACCTACTGTGTAACTCATGAAAGTAACCTCACTCCGAAAGAATAAAAAGGGAAAATTCACACATGTAAATTATACCATCCGGCACCCTTTCGATGCCTTTATCACATTCGACAAAAAAGACACTTTCACTTATTGAATTAGGTCTCAAATCTTGTCGAAATCACAATTGAAATGTCTTTTCGCGCATCAATGTTTAAATATCTTTGAGCCTTAGTAGGATTATTTAAGAAAACGAACGATTCTTAGGTGTTGTATGTCTAATAAATACATTATCTGGTACCAATCTTTGTATACATTGACCACTTTCGATCTTAATTAGCGCTAATTAAAATAATGCTAGGTTACGTTCACATTTTGTTAACATTAAACACACTTTGTTAACACACATATCAAATTCCAATTCTATGGGGAGGAAGACACCTTTATGCGCAAAGGAATGTTAAAGTTCTATGCGGCGATTATTGCTGTTGCAATGGTTTTCACACTTGTCCCGTTCAAGGCTATCGCTCTGTCGGGCAGCAACGAAGTTGCACTTACGTCCGCGACTTCAGGCGGTTCACTGACTGCTTCTCTGTCAAGCAACGGTCAGGACCTTTTCACTACGGCCGATCCGACGATAACATACGGCGAGAGGCTCATCTGCGAACTCGACTGGGCATTCCCGGACGACTTCGAGCTCACCACTGACGATATCCTCGTCTACAACCTCCCCGATGTCATCGACTTCGAGCAGAAGACAGGACCTATCCTTAACGGAAGCAGTACCATCGGTGAGTATGAGATCTCCGGAAATCAGATCAGACTCAATTACACTTCAACGGATTTCTGTGCAGAGCACGACCGCCACGGTCATCTCGCTTTCTCCGGAACGATCGAGAGAAATCCCGCGGGAAACACCGCTCCCGAAGATATCCTTATCTCTTTCGAGGGCATAGCCGATCTTACGGTTCATGTACAGCCCGCAGCTACATCTGCCGAGCTTGCCGTCGATAAGGTATTCCAGGTGGAAGATCCCGATAACCATATCTACACATGCAGGATCCCCATCACTGCAACCGGCGACCAGACAAATGTCGTAGTCCGCGATACAATGTGGCCCGGCATGGAGCTTTACGGCGATATGCCCGTACTCTATTCGGATCCTTCCTATTCGACAGTCTTCACCGATCACACCGACTTCGCATTTGAAGCAGGAGACGGAAGGACATTCTCCGCTACCATCAATAATCTTTCAGACGGACAGACAGTTTATATGCTCTACCGTGTACAGGTCCTGGATGATATGTATAACCAGGCTACCGGTAATGCGTATGTCGAGTCTAACGGATACACGGGTGCAGACAATTACTATCCTTACGGCTATGAGGGTACCATCCCCAACAGAGTATCCGTAACAAGTGATCAGGTAACTACTCCCGCTGTTAAGACTACTGCTATCTACGGTTCCGGCTACAGCTTCGTAAAGTGGCGTTCACTCCCTTACGGAGATGAGCTTTCACAGGGATATATAAGATGGCAGCTCTATGTAAACAAGATCACAAACGATATCATCACAGAGGGTTATATCATCGATACTCTCCCTGAGAATAACTCCTTCGATCCTGCTAACGTTACCATATACAGCGGAGATGATTACAGCGATTACAGAGTATCCGATCAGGTTACGATCACAACATCCGTTAATGATCAGGGAAGAACGGTAGTAAGATACGATTTCACACCCGAGTTCATCGAGAACCTTAAGAATGTTAATAACGGTATCTATATCGAGTACCTTACACATGTAGATTCCCAGGTCAACGATACTGAGTATTACGCTAACTCTGCTTCCCTTTACTACAACGGCACTCTGGACAGCACCAGATCGGCTGACATCTATTACGATAAGCCCACAGAAGTAACAAAGATCGGTGAGTATAATGCTTCCACTGCTCCTTTCGCTAATTACACGGTATATGTAAACGAAGCTTCCATGGACCTGGATCCCAACAGCAATACGCTTACTCTGACGGATACCATGGGCTCCGCACTGGATCTCGTTACCGATTCCGTGAGCGTTACGCTCTGGGACGGTACGCCCGTTGCTACGGAGAACCTGAGATACGATCCCGCTACACATACATTCTCGATCACATTAAATGACCAGACGGCTTATAAGGTATCCTACAGTGCCAGAGTCAATCTTGTATCCGGCGAGACACTTGATGATACAAATGCCGTTAATACATGTGAGCTTACAGGCGTTATAACAAGCGGTGACGACGGTACGTTTACCATCCGTTCAAGAGTTTACGATAACTCCGCCAGCTCTTCTTCCGTTATCGGTCTTGCAACGCTCAACATCTTAAAGCACGATTCCGCTTCTGCATCCGATCTTCTTTCAGGTGCACAGTTCAGCGTTCAGTCCGTAACACTTGACGGCAACAATAATGTATCAGCTTCCGCATTCACTACGGGAACGACAGATGCTTCCGGAAGGATCAGCATCACCAATATCTCCAGAGGAACCATCTACATGGTTACAGAGACTGCAGCTCCTGCAGGTTATTCCCTCGATGAGACACCTCACTTTATAGTATTCGCGGAAAACAGTGATTCTACATATCCTTCAGCTGTTAACTATAACGGTACATCCTATAGTGTTCAGGTGATCGATAAGACCAGAGGCTCCTTCGATATGTACGTCGGTAACGCAGCTGTCACTGCAACGCCTACTCCTACGGAGGCTCCCGCTACACCTACTCCCACGGAGACTCCGGCAACGCCTACTCCCACGGAGACACCGGCAACACCTACTCCTACTGAGACTCCGGCAACGCCCACTCCTACGGCAATGGTCGATCCCTCGGCAGCTTCAAGGCCGTCAGAATCATCGGAAGAAACGACTACGACTGCCACAGTC
>CACZPC010000275.1 GCA_902782985.1 Oscillospiraceae bacterium | reverse complement strand
GCGATGGTATCAAAGAACGAGTCCTTGCTCACGTCGGGAAGGAGTATGCCGGTATTAGCAGTTCCCGTAAGCTTTCTTACGGAATCCTCACCGTGGATATAGTCCACTTCATAACCCATCTTGTCGATGAATCCCTGGACGGAACCTACGCTTAAGGAATGAGGAGGATTCGAAAGGCTTACATATGTATCCTTATCACGGCCTACAACGGTAAATAACTGTCCCCCGGCAACGGGAGTATCGGATGTCTTAAGGCCGTTATCCTTGAAATATTCCTCAGCATCCGAGAGAAATCTGTCGGCCGTTACATTAAATACGACTCTGTGGATAGGCTCGAAATCAAGACCCTTGTCATGGATGTTGACTGCTTCGGCAAGTGCATATCTGGCGGGGTGAGTCTTTCGCTCATCTTCGCTGAGATCTTTCTTGATGTTGTCCCAGTGAGCCTTGGCGGATGCAAGAGAGTGGTTGCCGTCTCCTACTGCGAAGAGCATACCGTCGGAACTGCCTGCAAGGAGGGATCCGAGTGATTCGATGACTCCTGCGGCTATATCGGAGCCGCTCTCGATGAAATAACCCTTGATATGACCGGAACCGGCCATGAGATCCGTGTCGTAGCAGGGAGTAATCCCGGAAGCGGATGCGGCTTCCCATGCCTTGCCGATGACACTATCCTCGGGATCGTCGATAAGGAGCATGATATGGGGCACCTCTACCTTGGCATTTGCCCTGATCCTTACGCGGGGAGGGATACGGCTGAGTACCGTGCCCTCGGTGGCTCTGATCTTCTCCTTATTGCCGGGCTCGTAGCTGTACTGCTCAAGATCCACGGCGATCATAAGGCCCTTGCGCGAAGGGTGAAGAGGCGTGCTCCTGTCAAGGACGATAAATCCCTCACGGGCTTCCTGCCATACTCCGTTCTCGAAATAATCATCGATGGTCGATGAGATATTATTAAGTCTCTTTGTAAGTGTTTCTTCAGTCTCTCTGGGAAGATATACCTCGGGAAGTACGATCCTTAAAGTGGATACATCGTCTCCTACGAGATTATCGGCTTCTTCCCAGTATTCGGGTTCTGATGTGAACTGGTCGCAGGCGATGACTGCCCACTTCTTAAGATCGGTGCCTTCCTTAGGCAGAAGGATATCCGGAACTGCAAGTGCGATTTCATTCTTAATAAGCATAGTTGACCCCTCTAAGATAATAAAAAGTAATATGTATTTTAGCACGCATCGCGAAAGATTTCGACCTGAAAGAGCAATTGCGGCTATTGCTTTTGAAGTCATAATCTGGTGTACTGTTATAAGTACAAATCCATCGGAGGACAAACGTATGGCCAATACCGAGAAAGCCAAGCTCAAGCTGCTTCTTTTATATGATTATTTTCTCAAGAACGTAAATGCGTATGATGAATCGAGTTCGGTATCAATGGCCGATATTCAGTCCTATCTATCGAACAGGACCGGTGTGGAATTCGAACGAAAGTCCATATATGCCGATATCAGGAGACTTAATGAATTCGCCGTCGAGGCAGGACTCGTATCTCCCGGGGATGAGTGGATCTACTTGAGCGGGAGAAAGTATACGAGGGGCGAGGTCGATTATGAACTGAGCCTTGATGAAGCGCGTCTTATAGTGGATGCCATAAGGACGACGCCTTTTACCGATTCCGGGCTTTGCGAGAAGATCGAAAGGCTCTATCCTTCTTATTTCAGATCCGGTTATAAGTCCCTCATTCCTCACGATAATACCGTTAAGACCAAGATCAGGTTCCTGCTCAATACGATAAGGACCGCAATAGAGAACAGACAGGCTCTCTGCTTTAAGTACGGATATAATTTCGCCGGCGGGCTCCGTGCCGTTTCCGATAAGACGGTATCCGCTCTGGGCCTTGACTGGGAGAGCGGTTATTACTATCTGATCGCGGTGGATAATGAGGCATATGAGAAATGCGGCGATGTTGAAAAGTCGATCAGAAGATACCGCGTCGACAGGATGAAGTCATATGTCTACGGCTATGATCTCCCATATTACGGCGGCGGTGATGACAGGGACAAGATCCTCGAGAAGTACATAAAGAATTCCATCGATGCTTTCTCTTCATCGGAGAGCAGACTTATAACGATCACGCTTAAATGCGGTGACGAGAAGACTCTTCTTCGTGCATATAATGCATTTGCCGGTGACGTAAAGATCAAGCGCATCGGTAAGGATCAGCCCGAGAAGGGCGTGATCGAATTTTCTTTCGATGCCGGTCCGGTCCCGACGCTCTTCACTCAGCTGTTTAAGCTCTATACATTTGACGGCGTCAAGGTGGAGATCGATGATGCTCAGATCAGGGAGAAGTTCGGCGAATACCTGAGAAGAGCTCTTAACGGCTGATATTGCACAATGTGCATATAGATTTTTATATATAAATTTTGTAAAATTACAAGGCGCGCGGGTTGATCTGCCGCGCTTTGCTTTTGTTTATAAAGGAGATTACGTGATATGAGAAAGTTCACCTCAGATGAGTTAAGAAATGCATGGAAGCAGTTCTATATAGACAGGGGACACGTTGATTGCGGAGCGGTATCGCTGGTATCCGACGGTTCCACGGGAGTAATGTTCAATGTAGCGGGAATGCAGCCCCTGATGCCTTATCTCCTCGGACAGAAGCATCCCATGGGTACAAGGCTCTGCAATGTTCAGGGCTGTGTCCGTACAAATGATATCGATTCCGTCGGCGATAAGAGCCACGGTACATTCTTCGAGATGATGGGCTCATGGTCCCTCGGAGATTACTTTAAGAAAGAGAGATGTCAGTGGAGCTTCGAGCTGCTGACCGAGCTTTTCGGATTCGATGCGGATCATCTTGCGGCTACCGTATTTGCAGGTGACGAGAATGCTCCCCGAGATGAAGAGGGCGCCAAGTATCGTATCGAATCAGGCTTCAAGCCCGAGAATATCTTCTATCTTCCAGCCGAGGATAACTGGTGGGGACTTGAGTACGGTCCCTGCGGTCCCGACAGTGAGATGTTCTACGTAAAGGATATTCCTGACTGCGGCCCTGACTGCGGTCCCGGATGCCATTGCGGCAAGTATACCGAGATCGGTAATGACGTATTTATGCAGTATGAGAAGCATCAGGACGGTCATCTCACTCCTCTTTCCCAGAAGAACGTAGATACGGGCTGGGGTCTTGAGAGGATCCTGGCATTCCTCAACGGTCTTGATGATGTATATAAGATCGATCTTCACGCACCTGCCATCGCTTATATCGAGGAGGCATCGGGCGTTAAGTATGATTCCGACGAAAAGCTTACAAGATCCATGCGTATCCTTGCAGATCATACAAGGACGAGCATAATGCTCATCGGTGACCCTGCCAAGCTCCTTCCTTCCAATGCGGGAGCAGGCTATGTACTTCGCCGTCTTATCCGTCGTGCCGTAAGACATGCAAGAGCTCTTAACCTCAAGAAGGAAAACATCCTCAAGGTCGCACAGATCTATATCGATGTTTATGCCAACAGCTATCCTCTCCTTGTTAAGAACAGGGATTTCGTAATAAATGAACTTACCAAGGAGATCGATAGATTCGAGAGTACTCTTGAGAACGGCATGAAGGAATTCAGAAAGATCCTCGAATCCTCCAAGGGTACGATCGACGGCAAGAAGGCATTCTATCTCTACGATACCTTCGGATTTCCCATCGAGCTTACGGTGGAGCTTGCAGAGGAGGAAGGCCTAAAGGTAGACGAAGAGGGCTTTAAGGCCGCTATGGAAGAGCAGAAGCAGAAGGCAAGAGATAATCAGAATTTCTCCGCTAAGCTCTCCAATTCCGATGCGATCTTTGATTCGCTCTCGGAAGATATAAAGACGTCATTTATCGGTTATACGGCTACCGAGGGCAAGGGCAGGATCGTTGCCGTAGCAGGTGAAGATTCTCTTGTCGATACGCTTTCCGAGGGACAGAACGGTACTATCGTAACAGACGTTACTCCTTTCTATGGCACCATGGGAGGTCAGGTAGGTGATAAGGGTGTCATCGTGACACCCGACGGTGAGTTTACCGTTACCGAGACTATCCATCTTCCCAATTCCCGTACAGGTCATGCCGGTTATGTTTCCAAGGGTTCGATCAAGGCAGGCTGCGAGGCCGATCTCAAGGTCGATGAGGCAAACAGGCTTGATACATGTAAGAACCACTCCGCTACTCACCTTCTTCAGAAGGCACTTAAGACTGTCCTCGGTGATCATGTAGAGCAGAAGGGCTCACTTGTAACACCCGACAGATTAAGATTTGACTTCTCTCACGATCAGGCAATGACGGCCGACCAGATCGCAAGGGTCGAAGAGATAGTTAACAGCGAGATCTCCGCATCTCTTGATGTAGTAACAGAGGAGATGAGCCTTGAAGAGTCAGCTAAGACAGGCGCCATGGCTCTCTTCGGTGAGAAGTACTCAGGCACTGTACGTGTCGTATCCATGGGTAAGGGCAACAGCGGAAATACGGAAGCTGACTATAAGGAAGCATTCTCCGTAGAGCTTTGCGGCGGTACGCATGTATCCAATACATCAGTCATCCGTAATATCAAGATCTTATCCGAATCCGGCGTAGCTGCAGGCGTAAGACGTATCGAGGCTCTTACCGGTGATGCGGTACTCGGATATTACAGGGATCTTGAAGATACTCTTAATGAAGCAGCTAAGATCCTGAAGACCAATCCTTCGGACATCCTGAAGAAGATAGAGCATCTTCAGGCTGAGCTTAAGGCAGCTAATTCGGAGATCGATTCTCTGAAGTCCGCTGCAGCCAAGGAAGCTCTCGGCGATCTTACGGAGCAGACTGTAGATGTTAAGGGCATCAAGCTCTTAAGCGCCAAGCTCGATAATGTCGATATGGGTTCACTCAGAGATCTGGGCGATTCCCTGAAGGATAAGATCGGTGACGGTGTCGTTGCTCTTCTTTCGACTGTAGACGGTAAGGTTAATATCGTGATAATGGCTACTGACAGTGCAGTTAAGGCAGGTGCTCATGCAGGTAATCTTATCAAGGCGGTAGCTCCTGTCGTTGGAGGTGGCGGCGGAGGTCGTCCCAACATGGCTCAGGCAGGCGGTAAGAATCCCGCAGGCATCGACGACGCTCTTGCGGCAGTCAAGACAGAGCTCGAGAAGATGCTCTGATATCAGGAGGAATGAATCATGTGCTTATTTTGTGACATCATCGAAGGTAAGATCCCTTCTACCAAGGTTTACGAGAACGAATATGTATACTGCTTCGACGATATAAAGCCTGCCGCTCCCGTGCATACACTTGTCGTGCCCAGGAAGCATTTCGATGACATCCGTGATATGGCTGCATCCGATGAAGGTGCACTTTACATGGGTGAGGTCATCAAGGCGATCGACGAAGTAGCAAAGATCAAGGGACTTGATAACGGTTTCAGGGTCATCAATAACTGCGGTGAGGACGGCGGTCAGACTGTAATGCATGTGCATTATCATGTTATCGGCGGCATCAAGCTCACCGAAAAGATGATCTGATATGCCTGAACGGGACACGGACCATCTCTTTAAGAGGACTCTTGCATATCTGGGCTTTAAGGGAGAACCTGATGAAGCTCAGATCAAAATGGTCGAAGATGCGATCAAAGAAGCAAGAAGATATGCCCGTCCGCAGTTCGTATACAGATTTATAAAGCTTATCAAAGAGGAGGATGGGTCATATTCGGCCGATGCCCCTCTTTGTATTTCTTACGGAGCTCTTCAGAAGATGTTCACCAAGGGTCAAAGCGATAATCTCTGCATCCTGGTATCCACATTGGGAAGTGCGACAGATTCGCGGATAGCAAGGCTCGGGGAGACCGATCAGTCAAGGATGGTACTTGTCGATGCGGCTTCCAATGCTCTCATCGAAGAGGAGACGAATGCTTTTCAGAAAAGGCTGGCACTTAAGGATGAGACATTCAGATTCGCTCCGGGATACGGTGATGTTCCCCTGTCGATGCAAAGGGAGATATTCGATCTGATGCCCGAGATCGGGAAGATCGGCATCAAGCTCGACGAAAGTAACTTCATGCATCCCATGAAGTCCATGACGGGGATCATCGGCTTTAAGGGATAATATCAGTCCCGGATCTGAGAGGCGAGAGCCTTTATGGCATTCTTCATGCAGTCTTCGCAGGAGGTAAGCATAACGCCCGTATCGATGCCTTTAAGATCTTTGCAGGATGTGGCCTTGCTCATTTCCTTGAAGTCGGTGATCAGTTGTTTGGCATTGCTCCTTATAGGCTTATCTTCATATTTCATAAGTCCGAGAGCTATTCCGGCTCCTACGAGCGCTCCGCATGTTGCTTCCATCGTAGCCATGCCTCCGCCGAATGCTGCACCCAGCTTTCTGATATCCTGTTCCGGAATCCCGAGCTCGTCCTTAAATGCCATGATGACCGCTTGGCAGCAATTGCAGCCCTGACCTCTTAAAGAACAGGTAAGTTCGCCCTTTTGCTCGATAGTAAGATCCTTTGTATTAAAGCTGTCGGTGTTTTCCATTGCCGG
>CACZPC010000274.1 GCA_902782985.1 Oscillospiraceae bacterium | reverse complement strand
CTCCTTGTCAAGATGATCACGATCGGTCTTCCCACTGCAGGAGAAAATCTTACTTATAATCTCTACCAGACGACTCTTCTTTCCTTTGTCAATTCGATGGGTAACGATGCCGTAAATGCCAGATCCTACTGTAATGCGCTCATATCCTTCGCGATGGTATTCTCCAATGCGTCGGCGATGGCAACTCAGATCATAACCGGTCACCTGGTAGGAGCAGGCAAGCCCGATGCGGCATACAAGCGAGTCTTTAAGACGCTTAAGACCTCCATGCCCATAACCATTGCTCTAGCCACGACTAATGCGATCCTCTGTCGATATACATTGCAGTTCTTTACCGACAACCCGAATATAATCGCCTTAGGTCAGCTGATCATGATCGCCGACATCTTCGTAGAGATCGGACGCTGCCTGAACATGACTTTCGTAAACAGCCTCAAGGCGGCGGGAGCCTATGTCTTCCCGCTGGTCATCGGTATCGTCTGCAACTGGGGACTCGGACTTACGACCGGATATGCGCTGGGCGTCCTGGCCGGTGTCGGAGTCGCGGGCATCTATGCCGGAACAGCCACTGACGAATGTATAAGAGGACTTATAGTCATGTACTACTGGTATAAGAAGAAGTGGATGGGTAAGTCCGTCGTCGAGAAAAAAGAGAACAAGTTAATAGAGGACTGATCTGATCTGCGCAACCTTTTTGTTCGTAACTCGTCTGATATGATAAGATGATCTGCGAAAGGCGGAACTTATCCATGAAGAAGGTCCTTTTAATATCCCTTGCGGTAACGGTGATCCTCGTGATTATAGAGAATGTGGCAGGATTTGCTCTTGCCATACCTTTTTTGCCGGGAGGAGATGCCGCTTTCGGTATATCATTAGGAGGTAACGGGGTCGTCTATTCCTTCCCGATGACAGCGGGTGATACTCCCGACGCCGGCATGCATATGGAAGTGATATTCCACCCGCTCCTGTTTACGATCGCTCTTGTTGTAAGAACGCTGATCATATGGTTTGCAGTATCCCGTAAGAACAAGATAAGTCTTTTCTTCTCCGATCATCAGTAATTCCCGCACATAAGACATTCCTTGTGTTAATATCAGAGGCGGATATCTCATAAGGGGTGAGAATATATGGGAAAGATATTAATTCGTTCGTTTTTTACGAGCATAGCGGGATTTGTATTTTCGATACTTTTGCTGCTGGCTGAACTCAGGCTCGACAGGATATACAGTGCCGATATGAACAGGGCGACCGCCGGTATCCTGGTAGTACCGCTCTTTGCGGCGGGGATCCCGTTTTTGGTGACAGACAGTATCTCGAGGCATATAGCAAGGCGAAAGTTATCAGGTAAAGATGCTCTTATAGGCTCGATCTGTTCATCGCTGCTCTATATAATCCTGATGATATTTGCTTTCGGAGCCGTTGCAGATACAGCGCCTGTCGTCGATCTTATGCCGGATCGTGAGATGGCGGGCGGATACATGGTACTTCTCATGCAGTTATTTGCTGCCATAGCGGCCGGCATCAATATGATAATAGCTTCGGCAGTGCATCTGTTCGGAGGCCCCGGACGTACTTCATGACATATGAATATAGGTTTTGACGTTGACGGAGTATTGGCTGATGTAGCATCTTTTCAGCTTAAAAACGGCGAAAAGCATTTCGCCGGGCGCGGCATTCCTCTTAAGGATCCGCGTGCTTTTGATGTCGGCGGTATGTTTGCCTGCACAAGGATGCAGCGCCACTTATTCTGGCTTAAATACATATGGCGTTATTGCACGAGTGAGCCCATGACCGAGGGTGCGGCGGAATTATCGAAGCGCCTTAAGGCAGAGGGGCATAAAATTACGATCGTCACTGCCAGAGTCTTTACCGATAAAGATGACCTTAAGGGGCGTCTTTTCAGAAAGATGCTCAGGGACTGGCTCGATAAGAACGGCTTTGTCTATGATCAGATCTTCTACTGCCTTGAAAGCGAGGGGAGATCCAATAAGATCGATATATGCCTTGAGCAGGGAGTGGACATCTTCATTGATGATAAACCGTCGAATCTGTACGGCCTCATGGATAAGAT
>CACZPC010000273.1 GCA_902782985.1 Oscillospiraceae bacterium | reverse complement strand
TTTCGTAGTCTATATAAGAACTATCCTCTTAAGAGATACGGGTTCTACTTTATCTCCCGTACACGCATTCGTATTCCTTCAGGGACTCGAGACACTTTCTCTCAGAGTAGAGCGCCACGTAGAGAATGCTCTTAAGGTAGTAGAATTCCTTAATAATCACCCCAAGGTAGCAAAGGTCAATCACCCTGCTGTATCAACGGATCCTTCCCAGCAGGCTCTTTACAAGAAGTACTATCCTAACGGCGGCGGAGTTATCTTCACATTCGAGATCAAGGGCGGTGCCAAGGAAGCTCAGGAGTTTATCGATAAGCTCAAGATCTTCTCGCTCCTTGCTAACGTAGCAGATGTTAAGTCTCTTGCCATCCACCCCGCTTCAACTACTCACTCCGAGGATTCCGAAGAGGAGCTTGCGATCCAGGGCATAAAGCCGAGCACTGTACGTCTTTCCATCGGCATCGAGCATATCGATGACATCCTTGCCGACATCAAGCAGGCTCTCGACTGATAATTTCAGAGGCTGATAATATGTTTGACACGGTCCGCGTTCTTCATGATGCGGACCGTTTATTATGCTATACTTCACCTATGGAAATAAAAAAGAAAAATATAAGAAAAGACATCATTCCCATTGCAGTGACCGTCATGCTTGCGATGCTGGCAGCTTCCATGTATGTATTTACATTCCCTGCTGCGATAATATGGATCGGCATCCTCACTGCGGCATGCTTCTTTACATTCAAAGCCGGAAGCTCCAAGGCGGCGATATTATTTGAGATGATATCCGCGATCTTCTGTTCCCTCTTTACATTGTATTTCTCGGAACTGATCAATATCGCAGGGCATGATACTCTTGCAGGTTACCATTCCCTTTTTGCCTACATGAACAGAAGGATCTATGCGACTGATACTGTGATATGTCTGAGATTCCCGATCGAAATGATCATGATCCTGGTATTCTATCTGATCCTCAGGATATTTTTAAAGCAGCGCCTTTCGCTGGCAATAGCACCGATACCTTTCCTTCTGCTTGCCATAGCCAACTACTGTGTATATACATTCAGAGGAAGCGAGCTTCTCTTCTCGGATCTTTTCGGTGCAGGTACCGCAGCCCATGTAGCGGCAGGATATTCATTCCCTTTAATGATGCCTCTGACTTTTGTTGTCGCACCCTATGCGCTCTATGTGCTTGCTGTCAGAGATCTTGTATTTACGGGGGATAAGCGTTCTGTCAGAACACGTCTGATCCCCTGCGCAGCAGCCGTTGTCCTGGCGCTCGTATTTATCCCTGTATATTCGCACTATACCAAGATCCGTCCGGTATATGCATATCAGGATCAGGGAAGTCAGGCTAACGGTGTCACGGTGAATTTCCTGATGTCCGCTACTACATTAAGACTTCAAAAGCCTGATGCTTACGATGAAAATATCTACTCCGAGATCACATCTTATACGGGGGCACCTGTTGATAATGCTCCCAATATCATAGTCATAATGAATGAATCGCTCGCCGACATGTCGATCTACGATGATCTGATCGGTCCTATGAGCGAAGATCCGCTGCCCTTTATCCATTCCTTCAGGAGCGAAAGCATTCAGGGGTATGCAATGTCTTCGGTATTCGGAGGCAGGACAGCCAATTCCGAATATGAATATCTTACGGGCATTACCACTTACGGGCTTCCCGAAGGCATGCTCCCTTATCCCATGAAGATAAACTCTGAGACATATTCAATGGCATCTTATCTCTCCGAATGCGGATATCACACCGTAGCAGTTCATCCGTATATGGGCGACGGCTGGGACAGAGATATCGTATATCCCCTTCTTGGCTTTGAGGATTCAATGTTCATAGAAGATTTCACATGGCAGGATGATGATATGATCAACGGTTATATGACCGACATGTGCCTTTATGAAAACATCCTGAGCCGTATAGATTCGGATAATGAAGATCGCCCCGAATTCTACTTTATCGTGTCGATACAGAACCACGGCGGCTACAGCGGAGAAATGGGCATTCCCGATCATACGGATTATGTATCCGGCGATGTAAACTATTCTGAAGATATCAATAACTATATCTCACTGTCGCATCAGAGCGACACAGCTTTCGAATATCTCATAAATGAGCTCTCTTCCCGCGACGAGGAATATATCGTAGTCATGTTCGGCGATCACCAGCCGAATCTTTCCTTCAATTCCCTCTATACCGCCGCCGGAGGAAACGGATGGCTTATTCCCTATATCATCTGGGATAACAAGGGGATTGAGGCTCAGACAGTAAGTGATATTACAAGCATCAATTATCTCGGTATAGATACCCTTAATGCGGCAGGCATTCCGCTGCCTCCTTATTTCGAATATATTTCGAGCATAAGAGAAGACATACCCTGCATCAATTCGGCAGGATATGTCTCACTTGTTTCCGCTGATATGACCTTATCCGATCTCGATCGTATAAGAGGTCTTCAGTACTATACTCTCGAAAGTAACTGACGGCTTATCGATATCAAAGCTGTACAGTCATTACCTCGATGATCTGAGGCTCAAGAGGCTTGTCGTTATAATCTGTTCTTACTGCAGCGATCTTATCTACGATCTCGATGCCCTCGATGACCTTACCGAAGGCTGCATAGGCGCCGTCAAGATGAGGTGCATTCTCGTGCATGATGAAGAACTGAGATCCTGCGGAATCGGGATCCATGGCGCGTGCCATGGAAAGAACGCCTCTTGTATGACGAAGATCGTTCTTTACGCCGTTCTGAGCAAACTCACCCTTGATGTGATATCCCGGGCCTCCCATACCCGTTCCGTCGGGGCAACCGCCCTGGATCATGAAACCGGGAATGACACGGTGGAAAGTAAGTCCGTTATAAAAGCCCTGGCTTGCAAGCTTGATGAAATTCTCTACCGTAATGGGAGCTATCTCGGGATAAAGCTCGGCCTTGATATCGCCTAAGTCCTTGATAGTGATGGTTACGATGGGATTTGCCATTAGTTGTTACCTCTCTTGTCTTTATGCTTATAGTTTCTTAATATGTCATCCTTTATCTTCCAGAGCTTGGGAGAAAGATCCACATAGTAATTATGAGGATTCTCAAATCTCTTGACCGCATCCCAGAGAGAGTCGATCTCCTTTGTGCAGTAATTCTTGATATCGTTGATGGAAGGGGATTTGTAGACAGGCTCACCGTGATCGAAGATCTTAACAAGGAGCTTTCTTGTCTCGTAATTCTCAAGTGTCTTGGTCTTCCATGTCTCAACGGGATCGAAGATCTCATAGGGCTCACCGGAAGGGATCTCTTCGCCTGCAACGAACAGGACATCAGCCATAGCCTTGCCGGTTGCCTTGTCGTAGAATCTTACGATCTCCTTATTGCAGGGAGTCGTGACCTTGCCGGCATTCTCGGAGATCTTCATCTTGGGGATAACATTACCGTTCTCATCCTCGACTGCGGCGATCTTATAAACGCCTCCGAATACGGGTTCTGCCTTGGACGTGATAAGCCTCTCACCTACGCCGAAGGAATCTATGCATGCGCCCTGACGGATAAGGTCTCTGATGAGATATTCGTCGAGAGCATTGGATACTGTGATCTTACAGTCTGTAAGTCCTGCCTCGTCCAGCATCTCTCTTGCCTTCTGAGTCATATATGTAAGGTCACCGCTGTCGATCCTTATGCCGAGAAGTCTCTTGCCCATGGGCTCCAAT
>CACZPC010000272.1 GCA_902782985.1 Oscillospiraceae bacterium | reverse complement strand
GTTACCTGTCATAAGAAGCTTTTTGCCGACTCTGTCATTTCTCTCGATCACTGCGATATTACTTACGCCGCGTGATGCAAGAGATGCAGCGCACATCAGTCCCGATGCGCCGCCGCCTATTATTGCAACTGAATGATCATGACTCATTATAATCAGGATCAAGAAGGTTGATCGCCCTCTTGAATTTACTCATGTTATAAGGTTTGCCGTTAGTATTCTCGACGATGAAATCCGCCATATCCTTAAGATCTACAACATCACCGGATTCAAGCTCAAGCTCGAGCTCGCATACTACATCCTTCTTACCATTGCCTTCGATAATGCCGTAATCAAAGCATGCCTCCATCATGGAGTCACCGAATCCGAACATGTAAGTAGTTCTTTCGATATTTATGGAACAAAGAGGAATGAGCTTATCCGAATCGATATCCTCCATGATCTCGTTAAAAAGATCAGTGGGATCATCGGCATCCTCAGCCATTTTCCTGAACTTGCTGAGATCAACCCTGTCAGAATCAATGGACGTATTCCACTCATAGCGCTGATGCAGTCCGCCTGTTACGCTTCCGCCATATTTAACGGTCTGCTCATAGCGTCTGCCTTCTTCGCTTTCATAGATCCTTACTCTTATAGATCCGCCCTTCTTCATAAATGAACGGTCGGGCGTATCATAGTAAGTATTAGTTATCCTGACGGCTTCCTTGGGAGAAGTATCAAGACAATAATCTGAGAACCATTCATTATCGATGATCCCGAATAATTCCTCTTTTGTATCAAATGCTAATTTTACTTCAGTTTCCATTTATCGATCCTTAATAATCTATGGTGTGTACACCGCTTGTGGAAATAACTACTAATTTGTTATTACCAATAAAACCTATCCTTAAAACATCTTCATCAACTTCAATATCCGAAAGGATACTTCCGTCGGTATTAAATACATAGATACTTCTGTCGATACTGAGGGCATATAGTGAATTACCCTCTGAGACAGTCTTCAGATCATTACCAACGGGTGAATCATAGATGACTTCTCCCCTGGAATTGATCATTGCGATCTTATTGATCTGATCTACACCGTCAGAATGAACGATATAAATAATGTCATCCACACAGTTTACCTGGTTGATAGCTCCGAGATTAAGATTTAACTTTGTAAGATTATCATCTCTTAAAACATAGATAGAATCAGCCGAGAAAGTAAAGAGAGTATCACCGCAGTAAAGTGCCGAGGCAAATATTGTAGTCTCATCAGTAGTAAAAGTACCGTAATCTACAGGCTTTCTTATACCGTCAACCATCTCCATCGAAAATAAGACGATATAAGGCTCATATACGGCACCGGATGTATTGAGAGTCGTTACCGCAAACATTGATGAGTCATCATTAAATGCCACCGAGAGAGGATAGCCTGAACTGTTGGACATCCATCTGGATTCCTCTATCTGATCGCCACCGTATGAATAAACGATAACTTCTCCATAAGCTGAATCACTGTCGGTAATTACCGCAACCATATCATTATTTCCGAGAGTAGCAGACTTGATCTTATTCTGTGTCGGCTTCTCAAAGATGACATGCTCATGATCGAGTACGACGAATCCGTAGCCGTTCATATCAAATACAATAGCCTTATCACCATCAATATATGCCTGAGGATTACCGTAATTAACAGAACTTGAAAATACTTCATTACCGGACAAAGTAAGATAAGCCACACGGTCGCTTGTTACCTTCAGTATTCCCTCACCGAAAGCATAAAGCTTCTGAGCTTCGGCATATTCACAGTTAAAACCGCCCTGAGCCGAGAGCTTGATCGCCTGATCAGCACCCTGCATCGCCTCATCCTTTTTGGCAACTAGAAACAGCAAAACAACGGTAGCGATCAAAAATACGGTTATCACTATCGTAAGAAAAACAAGTTTCTTATCTGTCTTACCGGTTACTGTCTTGGTCATCCTTCTACTGTCTCCGATTCTGCCGGCATATCATAGATATTATTGATCGCATTATCAATAGCCTGCTGAGTCAAAAGGTATGCAGACCATGCACCATAGTTATAAGAATCTTCACCGCCGTAATGGAATAACTCATCGGCAAAGACATAAAAACCGCTATATTCACCGTCAATGAATACGTAATAAGAATTAGTATCTCTTACGGTAAAATCAACTGTCGTAGTCGAATAATCCTTCGTAAAATATGTAAATGTCATTACGGGATCATATTCGGGATCTGCATTAAGATCTGTACCGCCGATCTCGATAGTTACAAGATTTTCAAACAGGAAAGCGGCATATGTCCTGCCTGACGTGGTCTGTACATATGCATTTCTGAGATTTAAGGTAGCTGTTGCTTCCGCTTCAGTCATATTCTCGACGCAGTTTATATCAAATACAAACGAATCACCATCGTAACTTCCTTCGATTGAAGAGATCTCATTAGCTTCAAAGCTGACGATATCATTATCGATCATATTCAAAAGAGGAAGATCAAGACCTCCTTCCAGATAATTTGTATCGATCTTAAAATATCCGTCATAACTGTTGCAACTTCCGTAGTAAAATCCGCCCATATTAGAGGAGAGCTCAATCGTATAAGCCGTACCGTTATTCAAAGTATAGATAAAAGTATATTCGGGTTCATCCAGTCTGTATTGAGCAAGCTCCATGGGAGTAATGTCGGCAAAACCCGACACATTAAGCTTAGCGAAGAACTTTAAAGTAGAATCAAAGAAACCGTTTGTCTCTCTCTCAAAAGGTGATATTACCGAGAAATCGGGATTACCGTTTTCATCAGTCTGACAATCTATGGTAATATCAAGCTCATCGGAATTCCTGATGAATTCAATGGAATCTATATGATCATATGAAAGATTAAGTATCTCGGTACTTCTAAAATTCTCTACGGTATAAGCACAGTTTTCTCTTTTAACGATCGCAACAAGATATAAGGCGGGGTCACCTTCTACCATACAATAGCAATTCTTGCCGTCATAAGATATACCGCCGACATAGATATTATCAACCGTGCCGTCAGTCTTTGTGATCGTTACGGTATAATCAGGCGTCTCAAGTCCATATTCACTCAAAGCGGCAGGATCGGATATGATCGCCGTAGAAGTATAGCTTGAAAGGATAGATACATACTGAATGACGGCAACTTGTGAGATATCGATAAGTCCGTCATCATTATCAAGTGTCCAGATCTGTGTACCGGATTCATCGATCGTGGAAGAAAATGAAATATTATCTCCTTCCTTGGATGTGACAGAAAGATTCTGTATTTCCGCATTAGATACGTTGTAAAAACCGAAATTCGCCTGTGTCTCCGATGTCTCGACAGCAGAGTTGCCCTTTAGCTTAAGACCTACTGCAGTAGCTATGATAAGTGCAACAAGTAATATGATCGGTATAAGAAGCTTTTTCAAAGATCTCATGATTACAGATTCTTCCTCTTAGCAAATACGATAACACCGACAGCAATGAGAGCAATTGGAACGATTACCATAAGAACAGCAGTCATTACATTTACTGATGTGGCAGTTACCTTCTGATTATCGACACTGAAATTAGATAAGGGCTTAGTCGGAACCACAACGGCATTCTCGGTAGGAAGAAGCTTTTTTATGATGCCTCTTAAGAGCATAACATTTGCATCATTCGTACCGTATGATCCGATATATTCATCAGATGAAAGATCCGTAGTACCGAATACATATGCTTCGGGAGGATTGGATGTACCGTCAAAAGTAGAATACATACCTGCCGTATAAAGAGAAGCATTATCATATTGAGTCATCTCAAGATTTTCATTGATCTTTACGGCAGTTGCCGATGATGATGTCATGATAACGGGAGTCGTAATGATATATGAATAAGGAAGATCAAACTGTCTTACGGGTCTTGTGTAATGAGATCTTACTACATTAGTAGATGTAAGATCGCTGAAATCCGAGAAGATAGCCATATTTGACTGGAATCCGTACTGATCGAGCATATATGCAGGATCATTTTCCTGGATAACATAATCTTCGATATTAAGATTCATTACATGAAGAGCTTCATTAAGATTATCAAAGCTCTCAGGGATCTGATTGTTGTAATTTACTGCAACAAAGATCTTTCCCCCGTTATTCAGATATTCCTGAATAGCGGATGACATCTGAGTAGAGATATCGACATTGATGCCGTTTATGATAAGAAGTTCACAGTCATCAGGAACTGTAAAATCATCAGATGCAACAAGGTCAGCTGATTCTATGCCCAATGCGGATAAAACGTTGGAGAACTGCTGATGTGAAGGTTCCTGAAGACCTGTAACGAAATAAGCCTTATGAGAATATCCTCTTGAGAGATTAACGATAGCATTTGTAAATGCAGACTCAACTGTATTGGCAACAGGAACATATGCACCGTAGTTCTGAAGATAGTTCTGATCGAAAGCAAAGCAGTCACCCTGCGCGATCGTCTGGATCTTTCCGTTTGCTGTTACAAGGAACATTCCTGACTGAAGATCATATACTCCCTCGGGATCGAGCTGATTGATGATCGCGGGATATTTCGCAGGATCAAGATATTCAACCGTGATCTTTCCATTGGACTTATTCTGATAATCATCAAGTAAAGGAACTACATATTCCATCGCTGTATCATTGATATTAACGGGTCTCTCCATAAGACCGATGATCCTGATATGAGTATCATCGGGGAGAGAATCGATATATTCCTGGGAGATCTTGGATATTGAATTCTGTCCGGTAGACGAGAAGTCAAATACAAGCTTATCTCCGAGGATCTTATCAACAAATACATTGAATACCAATACTATAGCGACAATGATGATGACGGATAATAGAGAATACATCTTAAGTATTCCGAATCTGGAATCCTTAGCATCCATCCCCTTTTTATCATTTGATCTGATATCTTTACTCATTTTATTTACTCCTCCAACATTCCTTACTTCTGTGACCAGCGCTTCTTATCAAGCTTTCTGAATGTGAGGTAGATAAATACCAGAGCAAATGAAAGACAGAAAACAAGCGGGAAAACGGAGAAGATACCGTATCTGAAGTCCTGAGTCTTATCGAGCGGATTAAACCATCTTAATGCAGCGGCAACCTTCTCACCTGCACTCTGAGCCTTAGCCGGATCAAACTTGCAGAATGTCGCACCGAGGAAAGATGCTACACCGGACTGAGCAAACTGACTTATCGTTGTAAGAAGAGAGATCACAAGAAGTATAACGAAGCTTATGATCGCAGATACTATCTGTGAATCCGTAATAGATGAAGCAAAAAGACCAATGGAGATATAAAGAGCGGCAACAAAGAAAAATACAAGTGTTGCTCCAACAACTCCGGCATCTACCTTACCCTTACAGCAGAGTGTTATGATCATATGAATGATGACATTAACGAACATGATCGCAAAAAGTGCAAATGCAGCGAGGAATTTACCGAATACTACATCAAAAAGATTTACGGGAGTTGTATAGAACAAGATCTCCGTACCCCTTCTCTTATCCTCAGACAGAAGACCCATGGTAATAATGGGAACGATGATGATAAAGAATGAACTAAGCGATACGATCTCGGAAGAGATACTAATGTAACCCTTGGAGATCATATTGATAAACTGAAACCCCGAAAGAAATGAGAACAGTGCTAAAGCAACATATCCTACAGGTGATCTGAAATATGAAAGAAATTCTCTTTTGAAAACAGCTGTCATTATCTATTTGCCTCCTTAGACCGTCAAGCAGATGTAATACTGAGGAATACTTCCTCAAGTGTAGGATCGAGTGAGCGGAACTCAAGGATAGGCCAACCGTTCTTAGCCATGTTATAGAAGATGTTCGCTCTTACGTCACCGCCTGCGGAATAATCAACAATGATCTCGATCTCATGGATACCTGACTCATTGGTCACACGCTCCGAGATACTGCTTACACCGGGGATGGTCCTCAGGGAATTGATAACATCCTTTATCGCCCCCTTGAAGCAAAGAAGCAGCTTGGAATTGCCTGTAAGTCTGGCGGAAAGATCGGTGATCGTATCGATAGCGGCAACCTTTCCGTGATTAATGATAACTACTCTGTCACACATAGCCTGAATCTCGGAGAGGATATGCGAACTGATGATTATAGTCTTAGTCTTAGCAAGTTTTGAAATGAGTTTTCTGATCTCAAGGATCTGATTAGGGTCGAGACCTACAGTTGGCTCATCAAGTATGAGGATCTCAGGATCGCCTACAAGAGCCTGTGCAATACCGACTCTCTGCTTATAACCTTTTGAAAGGTTACCGATAAGTCTGTCAGCTACATCTGTTATCTTTACCATCGAAAGGATCTTGGCAAGTTGTACCTTTCGCTGATCTTTGGGCACCTTCTTGAGATCACATACAAACGTAAGATACTCAAGTACTGTCATATCAAGATATAACGGGGGAAGCTCGGGAAGATAACCAATACACTTCTTGGCTTCCTCCGGCTCATCGAGGATATCATGTCCGTTGATGATAACGGAACCTGATGTCATGGAAAGATATCCCGAGATTATATTCATCGTAGTAGACTTACCGGCACCATTGGGTCCGAGAAAGCCTAATACTTCGCCCTTTTCAACTTTGAAACTTATACCTCTGACGGCATGCTTATCGCCATAGGATTTATGAAGATCTTTGATCTCGATCATTATGTTGCCTCCTACAAGATCACATTCTCTATATTCTATATCATTTTACTTCTAAATAAAAATATATATTTCGGAATCAAATACATGAGTATCATTATCGTTCTTAAAACCTGAAACAATATAACCGAAGTCGGTCTCATTAACGTAGATCGATACTCTTTCACCGCACTTTACCTCACAGATATAGTGGATAGAGAAATCTTTGACTGCAGATATATCAACACCTGATTTGTAGAGAGCATCAAATACCCAGGCCATATATCTCGTATTATTCACATGATGATTATGGTCCAGTTCGGAATAATCGGCAAACTTGAGTATAGCGGGCTCAATCCCCATAAAGTCATCGATCTTCATCTGCTTGGGTTTGGGACAGATCTCACCGAATACAAGTTTATCCTGCTGAACAACAGGAGATGCCAGCCCATCGATCCTATTGGGTATCAAAGGTCTGTGAGTGTCGATATCCGCAAGTATCCATATAGAAGAAGCATATCCGATGCGTTTGCCTTCTTTATCATAAAGCTCATATTCCCTGTTAAAGAAAAGCTTGTCACATCCCCTGCTCCATGTCCTGATGGTGAAAGTCTCCCTCCAATCGGGATATCTCTCCATATGGACCTTCATCCTGATGATGATCCAGCAAGCATTGAGCTTATTGATAACGGTCCTGTCAAAACCGCAGTCTCCTGCACCCTTGTCTGCCGTTTCCTGAAGATCACCCAATAATACATTGGGTGCTAAAGTGCTGAATGTACTGCATTCAGTCCCCTTTACGGTAAACTGAAGTTCTGAATACTCAGGCGTTGTCATCATTTTTCTTTCTCCCTCTGATCAGATCGGGCATGACAACAGTAGCTCTGGGATTAAACCTTCTTAAAAGCGGGTAGATATCTTCATTAAATCTGAAAATGAGCATATATCTGGAACCGCCCTGATTTACGAGCATATACCAGTTATCATCTATGATCCTTAGATTTCGTGTCTCGGTACAATTGACGGCATATTCGACATTCTCTTTGTCAGTCTTATATCTGTCAGAAGTAACCGGACCTATAAATTCACAATCTCTGACGGTAAAGAGCATAAGCTCTTCCCTCTTACTCTGGGCAATTATCTGAGTAGCAGTGACCTGATCATTAACAAGAGATATCTCAAATTCAACTTTAAACTTCCTGTTGAGATGCCAGATTATAGCACCTGCAGCTATGGTAAGAATACCGGTAAAAAATATGATATTGATACCCATAAGGATCGGCAATATATTCACGATAATACCGAATATAACAACACCAATGACTGACAGCACCGGAAAAACTTTTCCGATCTTTCCGCTGTCTCGCTTAACTATATCCTCATAAACGGAATCCATGTAGGTTATAACCTCCTGTACATATCCACGGAATATATTAGCATAAAGCAGGTACAATTTATCGGATATTTTACGTGAAAATATAAAAGAGGTGTCCGCATCTGCGAACACCTCTTGAGATAACTTATCTGAGACTTATCAGAATTCGATCCTTCTGCCTCTTCTGTTATTATCATCATCACCGCCGTTATTATCGTCATTGAAGTTATTTCTTCTCTCACG
>CACZPC010000271.1 GCA_902782985.1 Oscillospiraceae bacterium | reverse complement strand
GGACTTCTTGCTCCCCTTCTTAACACTGTAGGATTCATGGGATATATCGTTCTTTTCTTTTACAAGACCGAATTCGTACAGAATCTCGTCAATAATCTCGGCGCTGCAAATCCCCTGATGTTCGTAATACTCCTCGTAGGTTTCCAGGGACTCGTAGAATGGATCACGGGATGCGTATTAGGCGGCAGCGTTGCAAAAGGCGTAGCTCACGCACTTAAGAGAGATAAATAATCATTTCGATCATTTAAGGGAGGAACCGTACATGATCCTTGCTATTGATGTAGGTAATACTAATATCGTGCTCGGCGGTATCGAGAACGGAGAAGATATATTCTCCGCCAGGCTCGCCAGCGACAGAAATAAGACATCAGACCAGTATGCACTTGATATTCAGGGCATACTCAGCATGCATCATGTGGAGCTCGATCAGATCGAGGGCGGTATCATCTCATCCGTTGTCCCCTACCTTCAGACGGTCATTCCTCAGGCTGTTAAGCTTCTTACCGGAATAGACATCATGGTCGTTGGTCCCGGCATCAAGACCGGACTTGATATCCGTACCGATAATCCCGGTGCCGTCGGCAGCGACCTGATCGTCGGTGCGATCGCAGCCAGAGCCAAGTACAAGCTTCCCATCGCGATCGTTGATATGGGCACGGCTACCACGGTATCCGTCATAGACGACAAGGGCGTCTACCTCGGCGGCATGATCATCCCCGGTCTCTGGGTATCCGTCAATGCATTATCGTCACAGGCTGCCCAGCTTCCCTATATCGACCTTACGGGTAAAGCCAAAGTACTCGGCACCAATACTGTCGACTGTATGAGATCCGGTGCCCTTATAGGTCATGCGGCTATGCTCGACGGCATAATCGACAGACTCGAGGAAGAGCTCGGCATGCCCGTAACTCCGGTTCTTACGGGAGGCGTAAGTCCCATGGTCGCACCCTACTGCAATCGTAAGTTCAATCTCGAACCGGATATACTTATCAGGGGTCTTGAGCTTCTTTACGAGAAGAATAAGAAAAACTGAGATAGAGCAGCATTTCGAATAATAACAAAGCCGGCGGAGTCTTATGTACCCTGCCGGCTTTTATTGTTTGATATGATATATTCATAATATGTGAGGTGCTTATCAATGGGGATCTTAGATATCTTTCGACACATCGGGCTTTCCGCTTCTCCCGAGAGCAAATATCCTTTTGATCCGGACAGGGAATATCCGGTCATTAAAAGTTCGATCTGCACCGGAGAGAAGACAGCAGGCTTCAAGAACAAGGAAACCGGTCATTATACTCCCGTTATGCTTATAAAGAGCCCTGCCGACGAACTTGAATTCAAGAAGATCTATAATACGGATGAGCTCAGGACAGAATACTGATCAGCATCTGCCGGAGGTTGCCTGATCGATATTAGCATCAGACAGGTTAAGATAATCTATATCCAGTTCCTCTTTATCGCCGATCAAAGATGCGACAAACCCGTCATATTCACTCTGAGAATAACAGTATCCTCCGCCATATCCTATATATCCGGCATAATCTATCATATAGACTACGCCTGCATTATCAGTATCATATTCCTCAGGAAAGACTTCGCCGTCCATACCGTTGGTAGCAGCCCTGTCCCAACAGTCCACCGCACCTGCAGCTATATAAGAATCCGTATTCTCATTGTAGGTATAGACGGTATAAGGTGTGATAGTCACGGCATATCCCTGATCATAGAGATCCTCCGCCAGGATCATACCGTCATCATATACGGTCACCGAAGGGGAGCAACAGATCTCCATGGTCCAGGCATCTGCCTCTGCATTGTATTCATAGACATACATCAATGTGCCGGAAGCCGAAGCAGTAGTCCACAGCAGGATCATCTCATCCCTGCCGTCCCCGTCGATATCATATACGGCGAACTGATCATCTTCGACGATCCCGGCCCCGGAGAGATAATCAAGCTCTCTTCCGTCGGGCAATGTATGATTGCCCCTTATATTCATAAGCGCATCATAATATGCCTGATAGACCTCCGAAGAATTCCCCGAGCCTGAGACAGCGACACTCACGGCAGTAGCTATAGACGAGTCTGAAAAGTCCTCATCTCCGCTCATATCGGTAACTGCCGCGTCGGACTCTTCAGATGAAGTGCGTGAAGCACCGCGAACCGTCCCCGGATCATCCGAAGAACAGGATGCAGACAACACAGCACCCGCCGTAAGCAGGGCACACAAGACTATATTATTACGATTCATTATATATACCATCCAAAAGGGGGATCCGACTGATCCCATACCATATCCAACGAGTACAGATGATACCACATGAATCGCTCATATCATAGTCAAGAAATAAAGATATATTTGGAAACCGCAATATATATCATCGATTTTACACTCTTTATCAAAACTACAGCAAAAAAATGCACTCCACCCGGGGACTAAATGGGCAGAGCGCATTTATATCTTCATCCGTCGAAAGGAATAGACGGTAAAGATCAGATCACAAGGAAACCGTTATAGTATGTTCCCTCCTTGAGCCAGTCGATGAGCATCTCATATCCGTCAGGCTTTAACAGCTTGGCGCGATTGATAATACCTTCGATCTTATCAGGCGAATAATACTTGATCATCTTATCAGCCAGATTGACTTCCTTCATACCTGCATTGACGCCGCTCATGAAGATATCCTTATACAGCTCAACGAAAGGCTGATCTCCCGGAGCGTAAAGCGAATCGATCTGCCAGAGCTGACATCCCTTACTGAGGAAACTCTTCACCGGCATCGACCTGGCAAACTTACAATACTGCAACTCGGTCACTCTCATATTTCCGTGAGCCATAAGATCTTCTTTTGTATCAAACTTTATAAACATAAGCATTCCCCCGGACGATCTTTCTCTTTGTACTTACCAACAAGTTACCACATTCGAAAGCTCGGAGTGTTAGCATTCTTTGAACATAAATAAGACTGAATGTTAACAATACATTTTTTCTTGATAATCATGACCGTATACCGAGAAAGATAAGACTTAACATCTTCTTCATTCGTTCGCAACATCTCCCTATTATAATGAGAATATGAGGATTTCAATTTCGGATGCTCATCGGCATCTGAGACGAAGTACCTCCAGCGTCTTAGACGAGGACTCCCATATTACCGGGTATTTACTCCAGTTCCTTTCACCCGGCGGATGGGAGTTCTTCTGTGTTCGGAATAATTAAAGACCCGGACTTAACATCCGGGCCTTGAAGAGGGGTATGTATATGAAGTGTCGGTTGTCAGTGTGAAAAGATATAGGCAACTTCGCCGATCCTGCTGCCCAGACCGAATACGGCAACACCTAAAGCAAGCGTTAAAGCCACGTAACAGAATAGCCTGAATCCCGGTTTTGTTTCCCACAGATCATGTATCTTTTCGGTTGTATATTTAACGCTCATTAACTGAATCCTCTCGTGTCGTAGCCTTTTTTCTTATGGCTCTATCTTATCGGGAGAGTTTAAAAATGCCGTCAATATGAAGTTAAGATTATATCTATTTTGTTTAAGACAGTATAAAGTGCGCCCGGATGGCTGTTTTCATCTAGTTAACATTTCATTCATCTCCCCGAAATATAGGGAATATATAATAGGCATTGTGGAAGAGTTTTAAGTACAAGGGTTAGAGCTCGTTCTACAGTTGTAATCCCATGAACCTCTCGAGTAAGCTGATCGGGGGGTTCTTCTTTTTCCGGAATTTATCACCGGCATATCATCTATCCGTATCAGCCACAGGTATCTTAGCATTCGAATACCAAAAATCGGTGCTTTTTATCAAATATCTGTTCAAAGCGTCAGTATTCATTCGCAGACGAGTATGGTAGAGTAGTGTGCGAGGGAAAACACGGAGGGATACAGGAATGATCATCACACCCAAGACAAGATTTGAATCGAACAGAGATTATGCTTTAAGAGTAATCAGAGATAATATAGTCAATATGGAGCTTACTCCCGGCTCGCTTATCGGCGAGCAGGAGATCGCGAGTCAGCTCGGTTGCTCCAGGACTCCGGTACACGAAGCCTTCCTTGAGCTCTCAAAATCCAGGATACTCGATGTTCTGCCCCAGAAGGGATGCAGAGTATCCCTCATTGATTACGATCTTATAAATGAAGCACGATTCCTTCGAAAGAATGTTGAAGTGGCGCTTGCCAAGGAAGCATGTGATAAGATCACTCCGGAAGACATCGCCGAGATCGAAGATAATCTCAAGCTTCAGGAATTCTATATCGATAATGATATAGATAAGCTCATGGAGCTTGATAACGAATTCCATCAGATAATCTACAGGATCTGCAATAAGATGCAGTGTCATTATATGGTCCGTCTTATGAGCGTCCACTTCGACCGAGTAAGAAATCTTACATTGAAGAAAGTAAAGAACTCCAGGATCGTATCAGACCACAGAGAGATCTTTAATGCCATCAAATCCCATGATAAGGAAGCTGCCGGAGCTGCAGTAGAGAAACATATGGCAAGATTCGACATGGACTGGGACATCATC
>CACZPC010000270.1 GCA_902782985.1 Oscillospiraceae bacterium | reverse complement strand
TGTAAGAGTTATCAACAGATACGATGTATCAGGTATAACGGATGAAGAATATGAAAAGGCGAAGAATGTTGTTTTTTCCGAGCCTCCGGTAGATAACGTTTATGATGAGACGGCAGACCTCGGTGACAGCTGCTATGTCCTTATTATCGAGGCACTTCCCGGACAGTACGATCAGAGAGCGGATTCGGCTGCTCAGTGTGTTCAGTTCCTTACACAGAAGGACAGACCTATCGTAAAGACTGCAAAGATCGTAGCTTTCTATGGTTCTCTCACTGATGAACAGAAGACAAAGATCGCAGGTTATCTTATCAATCCCGTTGAAGCCAGAGAAGCTTCCGCCGAGAAGCCCGAGACTCTTGAGGATAAATATGACATTCCCACGACTGTAGCTACTATTGACGGTTTTATCGATATGGATGAAGCTTCAGTAAAGGCACTGAGAAATGACATGGGACTTGCCATGAGCGATTCCGATCTTCTCTTTACACAGGATTTCTTCAAGACACAGAAGAGAAATCCCACAGTTACAGAGATCAGAGTACTTGATACATACTGGTCTGATCACTGCCGTCATACTACATTCCTTACTGAGCTTACCGATATCAAGTTCGAAGGTGATGACGAGCTTACAGCTGACATCAAGGCTTCCTATGCCGACTATCTTAAGACAAGGGAAGAGGTATACGGTGACAGGATCTCTTCCAAGCATATCTGCCTTATGGATGTAGCTACAATGGCTATGAGGAAGCTCAAGAAAGACGGAAAGTTACAGGACCTTGATGAGTCCGAGGAGATCAATGCTTGCTCTATCAAGATCAAGATCCAGGTTGACGGTGAAGATAAGGATTATATCTTCATGTTCAAGAATGAGACTCATAACCATCCTACAGAGATAGAGCCTTTCGGTGGTGCTGCTACATGCCTTGGCGGTGCTATCAGAGATCCGCTTTCCGGAAGATCATATGTATATCAGGCTATGCGTGTAACAGGTGCCGGCGATCCTACCGTACCTGTTTCAATGACACTTAAGGGAAAGCTTTCCCAGAAAAAGCTCGTCAGGACTGCTGCTGCAGGATACAGTGCATACGGTAACCAGATAGGTCTTGCTACCGGTCAGGTAGATGAAGTCTATCATCCCGGTTATGTTGCAAAGCGTATGGAGATTGGTGCCGTTGTCGGTGCAGCTCCTGCTGAGAACATTGTAAGAGAAAGACCTCAGGCAGGTGATATCGTCGTACTTCTCGGCGGAAGAACAGGTCGTGACGGTATCGGCGGTGCTACGGGATCATCCAAGGCACATGACGAGAAGTCCGTACTTACATGCGGTGCTGAGGTACAGAAAGGTAATCCTCCTACAGAGAGAAAACTTCAGAGACTCTTCAGGGATCCCGAAGTTACCAAACTTATCATCAGATGTAATGACTTTGGTGCAGGCGGTGTATCGGTAGCTATCGGTGAGCTTGCTGACGGTCTAAAGATCGATCTTGATCTTGTTCCCAAGAAGTATGAAGGTCTTGACGGTACTGAGATTGCCATCTCCGAGTCTCAGGAGAGAATGGCTGTTGTCGTTCATCCCGCTGATCTTGATAAGTTTATGGCAGCAGCAGCCAAAGAGAATCTTGAGGCTACAGTTGTTGCTGAAGTAACTGAAGAGCCCGTTATGAAGATGACATGGAACGGCAATACGATCGTTGACCTTCCCAGATCTTTTATCGATACAAACGGTGCTAAGCAATATGCCGAGGTCAATGTTGAATCCAAGACAGGATCGGAATATCTTGATACTGTTCTTCCTACATATAAGCCTCATGACTTTAAGGCTTCTCTTACAGAAACTCTTAATACGCTTGAAGGCTGCTCCAGAAAGGGATTAGGTCAGAGATTTGACTCCACTATCGGTGCAGCAAGCATCATAATGCCTTACGGCGGTCAGTATCAGACATCACCCGAGGAAGGTATGGCAGCTAAGATCCCGCTTGATAAGGGAACTACAAAGAACTGCTCGGTAATGACATACGGTTTTGATCCTTATTTCACGGAGTGGAACCCTTATGCCGGTTCATATCATGCAGTAGTTGAGTCTCTTCTTAAGATCCTTTGCATGGGTGTTGATCCTCTTACGGCAAGACTTACATTCCAGGAATATTTCGAAAGGATGTCTTCCAAGGAAGCATGGGGTAAGCCTCTTATGGCTCTTCTCGGTGCTTATCAGGCACAGCTTGATTTCGGTACGGCATCTATCGGCGGTAAGGACTCCATGTCAGGTACATTCAATGATATCCATGTGCCCCCGACGCTCGTATCTTTCGCAGTCGGAATGACCACGGCAGATAAGCTCATTACAGCCACTCTTACAGCTCCTAACCAGAAGCTGTATATGATCAAGGTAGCAAGAAACGGTAAGGGCTACTATAAGAAGGAACATTTCCTCAGAGTAGTCAAGGCCGTTAAGGAGCTGCAGAGCAGAGGACAGCTTCAGAATGCGGCTGTTGTAAGAAGCTCCGGTGTTGCAGCAAGAGTTGCACAGATGTGCTTCGGTAACAGCCTTGGTTTCAACTTCTCCGATGATATCGATGAGAAGGAGCTTTTCAGCAGAAGCCTCGGTACGATCATCCTTGCCATCAGCAACGACGGTAATGCAGTCGATAAGGTCGAGATGGTAGGCGGTAAGTACTTAGGCCATACAAATAATTACGGTAACTTCTTCCATGGTGAAAATTCCTGCGAGTGCGGTGTAGCTGCTCTCCGCTTTGAAGGCAAGCTCGAGAAGATCTTCCCGACATTCGCCGAAAGCGCCAAGATGCCTCTTACGATCTCACCTTTCGCTACAGATAAGACATTCAAGGCAGCTCCCGGTGTACTTAAGGGTGCTAAGCCCAGGGTAATAATTCCCGTTATGCCCGGTACAAACTGTGAGATCGATTCCGCAAGAGCTTTCGAGAGAGCAGGCGGTGAAACTGATGTATTCGTTATCAGAAATCAGAGCCAGCAGGATATCACAGATTCGCTTAAGACACTTGCCAAGAAGATCGGCGAAAGCAATATCGTAATGCTTCCCGGCGGTTTCTCTGCAGGTGACGAACCTGAGGGTTCCGGAAAGTTCTTCGCTGCTGCTTTCAGAAATCAGTATGTTACGGAAGCAGTAAGAGATCTTCTTTTCCAGCGTGACGGTCTTATGCTCGGTATCTGTAACGGATTCCAGTCCCTTATCAAGCTCGGGCTTGTACCGTACGGTGATATCAAGGAGCTTTCTTCTGATGATCCTACTCTTACATATAACAACATCGGACGTCACCAGAACTCCTATGTATCTACACGTATCATGAGCAATAACAGCCCCTGGCTCACAGGCGTTAAGCCCGGCGAGATCTATAATATCCCCATCTCACACGGTGAGGGTAAATTCGTTATCTCCAACGACCAGCTTAATGAGCTTGTTAAGAATGGCCAGATCGCAACGTGTTATGTTGATGATCTCGGAGTTCCCGCTGCAGGTACTGAATTTAATCCCAACGGTTCAGTTGCAGGTATTGAAGGTATCTTGTCTCCCGACGGCCGTGTATTCGGTAAGATGGGTCATTCAGAGAGATTCGATCCCGATCTTTGCAAGAATATCCCGGGTGAGAAGGACCAGAAGATCTTCGAATCAGGTATTGCATACTTCCTGTAATGAATAAGGAAGAGACATTAAGATATATTGCAGATAATAAGATTCTGCCCGATAAGAACTTCGGGCAGAATTTTCTCTGTGATGAAGATATAATTTCAGCGATCATTGAGCTTACAGGTGCCGGGGAAGGCGATAAGGTATTGGAGATAGGTCCCGGTATTGGTGCCCTCACGGACAGATTCGCCGAAGCAGGTATTGATATCACTGCTATAGAGATAGATAAGCGTCTTAATGAGAAGCTTACCGAGCGATTTAAGGGAATGTCTAATATACGGATCATCTGTAATGATTACCTGAAATGTCATGATTACGGCGAAAGCTCTTTTAAATATGCCGTAAGTAATATTCCGTATTATGTAATGACCCCGATCATGATGAAGCTGATGAGTGATCTTACTGACTGTATCAAGATGACTTTTATGATCGAGGAAGAAGCATTCAGAAGGATATCGGCAGGACCGGGGACCAAACAATACGGGCCTTTGGCTGTCATCTGTTCCTGCTTCGGTACGGTACGTAAGGAGTTTACTGTTCCTCGTGAAGCTTTTGTGCCTGAACCTCATACTACTTCTGCGGTTATTACGATCACAAGAGAAAAGGGAATACCGTCTCCCGAATTCGTTTCATTCGTCGAGAAGTGTTTCAGGGTAAGACGCAAGAAACTTACTAACAGTTTCCCGGAGTTAAAGGAAACGATTATCAATTCAGGAATCAGAGAAGATATTAGAGCTGAGCAGATAGAACCGGAAACTTTCAGAGATATCTTTCGGCAATATAAAGCCTCAGATGTTATAATCTAAACTATCTTATAAGGTAAAGGTCAGTCTTATGAAAAAGAGCAACACCGGTAACATGTTCAGCAGGTATTCGGAAACACCGAATAAGAAAAGACGTCTCGTCAAGGACGATATGCCGTTGATGGCTACTTATGAGCAGCGTTACAAGGGTCCCAGTATGACCAGAGATCTTACTGAGAATAAACCGGTTCAGACTCTTGATGAAAAGATAAAGGCCAGAGAAGCTCTTACCAGGCCTAAGAAGGATAACAGTCCCAAGCGCGTATCAGTAGAGATAGCAGGACATAATTATCTTCTCGGCAGTACTGATGACATGAGTGAAGCCAGGATAAGAAGAATAGCTTCTTCTGTCAATTCGATACTTAATCAGGCTAAGGATAATAATCCCGGGCTTACCACCAATAAAGTAACCACGCTTGCTCTTCTTGATGCCTGTGACAGACTTATCACGCTTCAGGATGAGAACAGTAATATGAAGACAGAGCTTATGTATCTTCAGCAAAAGCTTGCGCTGGAAGAACAGACTCATGTATCTGAGCCTACTCCCATGGAGCAGCTGGCATCAGACAGTGAAGAGAAAAAACAGGATAAGAAGAAGGAGGGGAAGGATTCCTGATGAAAAGAGTTGAATTACTTGCCCCTGCCGGATCGCTTCCTATCCTTAAGGCTGCTGTCGACAGCGGTGCCGATGCAGTCTATTGCGGCGTAAATCTTTATAACGCAAGGATAAATGCCGATAACCTTACGATGGATGACCTTCGTGAAGGATGTGTCTATGCTCACAGAAGAAGTACAAAGGTATATCTGACTCTTAATACGCTTATTAATGATGACGAGATAAATGAAGCATGTGAGCTGGCCTGCGATGCGTATAATTGCGGAGTTGATGCCATTCTTATCCAGGATCTCGGTCTGGCTTCGGAGATACACAATAAATATCCGCAGATCCCGCTTCATGCAAGTACACAGATGAATATCTGGTCGAAGGATGATTTCGGTACTCTTGCATCCATGGGGTTCGAGCGTGTCGTTATGCCCAGAGAGCTGACTCTTGATGAGATAAGAAGCAGAGTAAGGACCGCATCCAGAGATAATATAGAACTTGAGATATTTGCACATGGTGCAGTCTGTGTTTGTTATTCAGGCCTGTGTCTTTTCAGTTCCATGAATAAGAGCGGTACCAGGAGCGGTAACAGAGGACTTTGCGCCCAGCCGTGCAGACAGGAATATGCACTTCATTCATCAAGTTCTCCGGATTCCAAGGCAATCCGCAAGGGTCATCTGTTATCCCCTAAGGACAGATGTGTTATCCCTTATCTGTCTGAGCTTTTATCTTCCGGTATCGCTTCGCTTAAGATCGAGGGGAGGATGAGAGATGAAGCATATGTATCTGCTGCAGTTCATGCTTATCGTACTCTTATAGATGCATATTATGACAATATCCTTGATGATGAACTCATCAAGAGTGTAAATGACAGTCTTCTTGTCAGTTTTAACAGAGGCGGCAGTTTCACATCTCAATCTCTTGGCGGTAAGAAACCCGATAATCTCCTTTCCGGCGAATTCGTAGGCAAATACGGTCTTAAGATCGGCAGATTATCTTCATCCGATCCCAAGAAGGGAACTGTTACTGTACGTACGACGGGAGGATCCGTGATCCCTTCCAAGGGAGATTATATCTCCATCAGAGATAAAGGAAGTGAAGTTGCATCTTTCCCTGTAGGCAAGGTGCATGAAGCTCCCGGAAGCATTACACTTAAGGGTCTTCATCCCGATATGATCAAAAAGCTCGGCAGGGAACTGAATGTATTCCTTATGAGCCATGATTTTGTCGGTTCCAAAGCAGAAAAGCGTAAGACTTCGGTAGATATCTCTTTTGACAGTTCCGAGAGCGGCATACTCAAAGCAAATGCCAAGGTTGCCTCAGGATTTATGAGCGGTATCTATGCCGAGGCTGATTGTGATATCGAAGAAGGATATGAGGGTGCTCCTTTATCTTTCGAGAGGATCGAAAAGCAAATGCGAAAGACAGGCGATACGCCTTTCGAGATAAATGAATTCTTCGTCGTTCACGGCTCTGAAGAAGTTAGATGCCCGGTAAGTCTCATTAATGATCTTAGACGACAGCTGACTGAACATCTTATTGCCGAGATCGATTATGAGACTTCACATAATATCGGATCGGTATATGATATGTTCGGTTCAGATGATGATACTTCACTTGAAGATAGGGAAAGCGGAGATATTAAGACTTTATATTATTTCCCGTCCTTCAGTACGCTCAGGGGTGACCTAAGAAGAGATGCCGATATATATGCATTTTCGGTATATGACCTTTCCTTCGGCAAATTCAGAAATGCTATTATGGATTTCATCAGGAGTAATAATGCTCTTCTTGCTGCTGTTATGCCTGATCTTATCCATGATTCATCTATATCCAAGTTTGAAGATACTTTACGAAAGGTTCATGATGAACTCGGCGACAGATTCTATGCACTTATAGACTGCGATCCGTTGTCTGATAAGGAAATCTGTAAAGAGCTTGGTATAAAACATTTCCTTTCTGCCGGTTCGAATATCTATAATGCTTCGACATTTAAGCTTCTTAAGGACAGAGCAGACGGTTTAACAATGTCTTATGAGATCACTGCCGATACTGCTGCTGAAATACTTTCGGATACGGTACCTGTCCGCGGGCTTCAGATACTTGTACACGGAGGCGGTTCCATCCCTTGGATGCAATCTGATTTCTGTGCCATCGGAAACAATAAACAAAATTGCAGGATGTGCCTTGATCGAGATGTTTTCACTCTTGAACAGGGAGAAGGAGAGAAGGATTGCCGTGTTGTTACAAGACCTCTTGATCATACATCCGCGATATATGGTCCCGCAAAGTTCACATATGGCGAAGACGATATAGAAAAACTGGCTTCATTGGGATATGACATCATCGAATGTTTCACTGAAGTCTGATATGGGAGATAATTAAAATGGCTGAATTAATGATAGAGAAATGCAGGGAAGAGGCAGTATTGCCTAAGTATGCCAACGACGGCGATGCCGGAATGGATCTTTATTCCTGTGCCGATATACTTGTTCATCCCGGTGAAAGCGTACTTGTACCCACCGGACTTAAGATGGCTATTCCGTACGGATATGAAGTACAGATAAGACCGAGGAGCGGTATTTCCTTTAAGACTACTCTCAGAGTCCCCAATACTCCCGGTACGATCGACTGCGGATACAGGGATGAAGTTAATGTGATCATATATAATGCCTCAATAAGGGAAGATGCCTCTGATGATTCTCCGTTTACTCTTAATGATATTGGCTGCAAGCATGGAACCTATCTTATCAGGAAGGGCGACAGGATTGCTCAGATGGTCATGGCCAAAGTTGAATATGCTGCTTTAAATGTCGTAGATTCCGTAGCCGATATCGGAAGTAACAGAGGCGGCGGATTCGGTTCGTCAGGAGTACGATAAACCATTCGCGGATATACCTGTCAGGGTAGCAAAACAAGCCTTAAGATGATAAAATATTATGGCTTTTTTATAACCATGAAGGGAGTAGTATGCCATGCTTGAGATATATGCATCACAGGAAATGAAGCATACTAATGCCAAACAGGTTTATCGTGTAAAAGAGATCGACAAGATAACGGATGATTGCTGGATAAATCTTTATTCGCCTACGGAAGCCGAGATCGCGACTGTAGAATCCGAACTTAATATACCGCAGGAATTCTTAAGGTATCCTTTGGATGAAGAGGAGAGGCCTCGTATTGACTTTGATGACGATACAGGTATCGTACTCGTTATCATCGACGTTCCTTATACCAAGAGAGAGAATGAGATCATCAAATATGAGACTACTCCTCTCGGTATCATACTCGCAGATAAGCATATAGTGACCGTATCGCTCAGACAAACACCGATCCTCGATCATTTTATAGATAACAGGATCAAGGATATGTATGTAGCTTACAGAACGCGCTTTACGATACAGATCCTCTATGCAGTTGCCCGCGAGTACTTAAGACTCTTGCGCTTCATTGATAAGACATTGGAGGTCGCCGAGAGCGAACTCGCGAAGGAAGTCAGTAATAATCAGCTCTTTAAGCTTCTTGAATTAAGTAAGTCCCTCGTATATTTCGCTTCATCACTTAAATCCAATGAGGCAGTGCTCGAAAAGCTCATGCGCGGAAGACATATCAAGTTATATGATGAGGATGAGGACCTACTTGAGGATGTCGTTATCGAGTATAAGCAGGCTCACGAGATGGCGGATATCTATTCCACTATCTTAAGCAGTACCATGGACGCTTATGCATCCATAATCAATAATAATGTCAATGACATAATGAAGATCCTTGCAGCTGCTACCATCTGTCTTACGATGCCCGATCTTATCGGATGCTTCTTTGGTCAGAACTGTCCGATGCCGTGGGACGCGGAATTCGCGGATAAGCCTATTCCTTTCATAATGCTGCTTACCGGTTGTATTGCCAGTGTCGTTATCAGTGCTTTCATACTAAAGAAGAAGAGGATGCTTTAATGAGTAAGGGATTCTCAGGAGTTGACTTCGAGAATAAGATTGCTCACAGAGGCAACCGACTGATCGTAAGAAGTGCACTGTTCTTAAGTATAATCGCAGTGCTACTGGTATTCTGTATAGTTCTTACGGTTTTAAGTGCCAATCATCTTATGAATATTGAAGTCAATAAGGTTTCAAATGTACCTTCAAATATCCTGCCGTCATACTCGACCTGCAGCTTTGAATCTTTTGATGAGCAGACTTCACTGTCCGGCTGGTTCTTTAAATGCGATGATCCGATAACTACCATTATCGTAGTACATAATGCAGGCGGAAACAGATTGCCTTTCGGCGTAAATATGATAGATATGGTCGAGATGTGGCTCAATAATAACTATAACGTCTTCATGTTCGACCTTCGTAATTCCGGTGATTCTGAAGGAGATATTACCGGTTACGGCTATCTTGAGTGGCAGGATGTATTAGGTGCGATAGAACAGGTAAAGATGATCTCAGTTACCACGGATGTCGTTCTTTACGGTATCGGTTCCGGAACAACTGCATGCATCATGGCCTATGATCAGCTGCCGCCTCCGGATCTTACAGAGGCAGAGATGAATGAGTATTCTGAAGATATACTTAATCTGGGATTCGATCAATCCTATGTCAAAGGCATGATATTCGATTCTCCCGCCAAAGATTCCGATGATTATATCAAGCCCGTCGTTAAGCAGAATGAGTTCCTCGGATTTTTGACTTATGATCTTGTACCTTATGCGATCAGAGTATCAACAGGTGTGACCGATTCTGTAAATCTCGCAGCAGAGATCTCCAGGATACCCGTACCTGTCTGTATAATATACGGCGGTCACGATACTTTTATCGGTGCTGAGAAGATATCACAGATAGTAGACGAGAGAAATAGACTGAATTCAAGTATTACCGTCGCACAATTGATCCCGGGAGCCGGTTATCTCGAATCATTTAATGTAGGTAAGCAACTGTATATGGATACTGTTATGAGGTATCTTCAGTCATACTTTATCAAGGGGCAATAACATGTCTGATAATAAGAGAGATATTTATATATTAGGTATCGAGTCATCCTGTGATGAGACTGCATGTTCTGTCGTCAAAAACGGCAGGGAGATCATCAGTAATATTATCGCTTCCCAGGCTGACTTTCACGAGCAGTATGGAGGTGTCGTACCCGAGCTCGCATCAAGGATGCATGTCGATGCCGTATATCCCTGTATCAAGGATTCACTCGATAAGGCAGGTATGACACTTGATGATATAGATGCAGTTGCCGTTACTTACGGTCCCGGTCTAGTAGGAGCATTACTTGTCGGTCTTTCCGCAGCGAAAGGCTTATGCGCCGCATCCGGCAAGCCTCTCGTCGGAGTCAACCATCTGCATGGCCATATATGCGCCAATTATCTCTGTTTTCCCGAGCTTGAACCGCCTTTTCTCTGTTTATGCGTAAGCGGCGGTAATACACAGATCGTAGTTGTTAACGATTACTGCGATCTTAAGATCCTCGGCAGGACGCGTGATGATGCAGCAGGGGAAGCTATAGATAAGATAGCGAGAGTGATAGGTCTCGGTTATCCCGGAGGTCCTAAGATGGATAAAGCAGGACAGGGAGGAGACATAAACAGGTATTCATTCTCATCAACTCATATGGGAGATACTCTTGATTTCTCATTCAGCGGTATCAAGACATCCGCTCTTAATCTTATAAACGGTCTGAAGATGAAGGGGGAAGAGGTGGATATCAAGGATTTCACTGCTTCTTATCAGCATCATATTGCTTCAGTACTTGCAAAGAATACGATAAGAGCTTCCAAAGAAACAGGGATAAGCAAGATCTGTCTTGCCGGTGGTGTAAGTGCGAATTCTTTTCTCAGAGCAGTCTTCGATGAAGAGAGTAAGAAACATAAACTTGATCTTTATTATCCCAAGCTCGGATTATGTACTGATAACGGTGCAATGATTGCATCTGCGGGATATTTCGAGTATATTAACGGAACAAGACACGGACTTGATCTTAATGCAGTTCCGTCACTAAAACTGTAAATAAATAATAGAGGATATATATGCCGATAGCTAAAGGTATAAAGATAATAGCTGAAAACCGCAAGGCTTTTCATGACTATTTCATAGAAGAAAAATATGAATGCGGCGTCGTATTATCAGGCACCGAAGTTAAGAGCCTGCGTATGGGTAAGGTCAATCTTAAGGACAGCTATGTACAGGTCAAGGAAGGCGAGATCTGGCTTATCGGAGTTCATATCAGTCCTTATGAGATGGGTAACAGATTCAATCTTGATCCCATGAGATCCCGCAAGCTCCTGATGCATAAGAAGGAGATAATTAGACTTTATTCAGTAACCAAGCAGGATGGTCTTACATTAGTTCCGACAAAGTGTTACTTTAAAGATGGTAAGGTCAAGGTAGAGATCGGTCTCGCCAGAGGTAAGAAGAATTATGATAAGCGCGATGTTATGGCCGAAAAGCAGGCAAAGCGTGATATCGACAGAGCAATTAAATACAATAACAGATAAAAATACGTTAAAGGAATAGAAATAATGTCGTCACCCGGACTCAATACAGAGCTTAAAAGAAAAGATATATCGATATATTATCTGATATCGTGTATCTTATTATGGCTTATGACAACGCTCTGGATGGTAGAGATATATCATCTGTCAGCTGAAACCGGCGATGAATCCGGCATAAGAAGCGCATCTTTGATGCTAATGATACAAAATATCATTCCTTCGATCCCTTATAATAATCTTATACTTAGGAAACTGGCTCATATATTTGAGTATTCATTATTAAGTCTGCTTGTTTTCTTTGCCATAAGAAATACGAACAAAGTTTCTAAAAAAGTTTCGTATTCGGAATCGATCATTAAGATGATCAAATCAGATAATGAGATGTACATACTGATCTCATTATGGATAAGTACGCTTTATGCAATACTTGATGAATATCATCAGTTATTTATCATCGGACGAAATGGTTCTATTAAAGATGTTTGCATAGATATAATCGGAATCGTTCCGACATTACTTATCATAAGAGTTGTATTCACATTATATCTGAAATATATCGGTAAAAGAGAGATCCGATATGATAATGAATAACGCTGCTTGATTTGATCAGGCAGAAGAAGTCGATCATCAGCCGTTACGATCTTTATCAATCTTTATGTTCAGCAATTTCATTTAGAACCAATTCGGTATAATTACAATTTTGGTGAATTGAGAAGATATAGTTTTATGATAAACGTGCGAATGATCATATAGTAATATCAGGATTCTATTGGTTTTTAGATCACAGGCGATTCAATTGGATCTGTTTATCAGATTCGGTTCTTTATAAGTAATCATTCTTATAGTTATGATCATTTGTCCGGATCAGTATGTTTTAATTTATCTTATTCGGATAATTCATCTCAGGAACGATTAATGATTTTCTAATTGATACTTTGATCCGATCCAAAC
>CACZPC010000269.1 GCA_902782985.1 Oscillospiraceae bacterium | reverse complement strand
TAAGAAGAAAGCCATTATCGCGGGGATCATCGCACTGGCGATCATTATCCCCGTAGTTATCATATGCATTTCGTCAAATTATACCGCCACCACCATGAGACTTCTGAGAGTCCAGGGAACGGTAACGCTCGAGACTTCTACAGGAAATAAACCGCTTAAGAACAATATGAGATTTCAAAGCGGTGATGCGCTTTCCACCGGCGAAGACGGTATGGCATCCATAGGACTTGATAATGATAAGGTCATCACGCTTCAGCCCAACAGCCGTGCCGAATTTTCCAAGACCAGGAAGAAGATCGAAATGAACCTTACCAGGGGCGGTCTCTTCTTTAATGTCACGAAGCCGCTCGATGCCGATGAGACATTCGATATCAAGACATCGACCATGGTAGTCGGCATAAGAGGAACATCGGGTTATGTATATGTGGACAGGAACGGTAATCCCACCGTATTCATTACCGACGGACACGTACATGTTACAGGCATCAATCCCTCTACGGGCGAGACCAAGGAGACCGACTGCTATGCCGGACAGAGAGTCAGTGTCTTTATCCTTAACGGCAGTTCCGATACGGTGGTATTCACTCTGGATAATCTGACTGAAAATGATATACCCGAATTCGTACTTAATATAATCGCCAATAATGCAGTCCTTCTTGAGAAGGTCTGTGCGGATACCGGATGGGATCCGGATCTTATCAAGTCACTTGCCAAGGGAACTCCCGATGAGCTTCCGGAAGAGACCGAAGAGACGACACTTGCTACTCCCACTCCTACGTCAACTCCTACTCCATCTCCCGCACCGGGCACTCCGACGCCTGAACCGGAAGATGATGAAGATGACGATTATTGGGATGACGATGATGACTACAGTCCCACACCCAGGCCCACGAGCAGCTCGGGCGGATCATCCTCGGACAATAACGATAATGATAATAATAACGGTAACAGCGGCAGCTCCGGATCAGGTTCGGGAACATCTGATCCTACACCGAGACCGACATCCGGAAATACTCCTACGCCAAGACCGACATCAACTCCAAGGCCTTCGGGAGCAACGAATTCACCCACTCCTACGCCGAGACCGACAACAAGACCATCGAACACACCCACTCCTTCTCCCGTACCTTCTCCGACCCAAGAAACGGATCCCGGCCCCACACCTACAGAGGCAAATAACGAGCCCGATCCTACGGGATCATCCGAGCCTGAGGAGACCGATCCGACCGGTGATCCCGGAAATGATGATCCCGGGAATGATGATGATCCCATAAGAGACGATGATAATCCGAACGGTCAGGTAATCGGATAAAGCATGAAACTAAGTCGTCTTAAAACTTGTGCCATCCTGTCGCTGGCGATCACACTCTTTGCCGGAAGCGGCATGCTGAGAAGACCGGACAGATGGCTTCAGGATAAGCTGTATCAGACTCCTGCTGCGGCATCCGAAGATATTGTAGTCATAGGAATAGATGAGCGGGCGCTTTCGGAATTCGGCTCATACTATAACTGGGACCGAAATATCATGGCTTCGGCACTGGAGGCTCTGGCATCTGATCCGGATCGTCTGCCTGCGGTAGTAGCCATAGATACTCTTTATTCCGGGACGACGGATCCCGAGGCTGATGCACATCTTGTAAGCGCCGTATCAGGCCTTCCGAATGTTGTAGTCGCTTCAGCAGCGGAGTTCGGTACTACAAGGACATTCGGAGCTGATATCGTCACCGTTGATGATTATTCGATAATAAGCTACGACGAGCCTTTCGAAGATCTTAAGAATGTATCTGATACAGGTCATATAAATGCGATGTACGATACTGACGGTATAATGCGTCATTCACTCCTGTATCTGGATCTCCCGGATGGCAGCAGAGTCTATTCGATGGCTTATACGGCCGCATCACTATTTCTCGGAGACGGTATGTGCGGGCAGCCTCCCGTCAATTCCAGGGGACAGTTCTATGTACCTTTTACCTGTCTTCCCGGAGGATATTCTGATGATATATCGATCGCCGACCTGATCAACGGCGAGGTCGATCCGAGTTATTACGAAGGTAAGATCGTACTTATCGGACCTTATGCGTCGGCTCTTACAGACGACTATTTCACTTCAGTGGATCCTGCTACCAAGATGTACGGCGTGGAAGTCCAGGCCAACATCATCCAGAGTCTGCTCGAACAGAACTTCAAGAAAGAAGCCCCGGAGATCCCTCAGCTGATCTTCTTATTTGCCGTAAGCTTCGTCCTCTCATACATATTCATTGGAAAAAAGATCAGGGTCTCTGCCGTCGTCTGTGCCGCCTCGATAGCCGCCAATACAGGTATCTGCGTCGCCTTGTACGCAGCAGGAACGGTGCTGCACGCTTTCCCCGTACTGCTGGCAACGATAATGCTCTTCGTGGTATCCATCGCCCATCACTATGTGAAAGCCGCTCTTGAAAGGCAGAAGGTAACCAGGACTTTCGAGAGATATGTCGCGCCGAATATCGTAAGTGAGATCCTGAAGGAAGGTACGGATAATCTCTCACTCGGCGGAAAGCTCTGTGATATAGCGGTCCTCTTCGTGGACGTAAGAGGATTTACTACCATGTCGGAGCGTCTGGAGCCCCGGAAGATAGTATTCATACTCAATAAATATCTGACCATGACGAGCAATGTCATCGAGGATAATAACGGTACGCTGGATAAGTTCGTCGGAGATGCAACGATGGCTTTCTGGGGAGCCCCGCTCGAACAGGAAGATCCCGTTTACCATGCATGCAAGGCCGCTGTCGAGATAGTAGAAGGAGCAGCAAGAGTATCCGAAGAGCTCAAGAATGAGATCGGCGAGGAATTGCGCGTAGGCGTAGGCGTTCATTTCGGTCCTGCGGTAGTCGGCAATATGGGTTCCGAAAGACACATGGACTACACCGCGATCGGAGATACCGTAAATACCGCCGCCAGACTCGAGGCCAATGCACCGGGAGGTACAGTCTATATCAGCCGCGTCGTAGCCGATAAGCTCGAAGGGAGAGCTTCATTTACTTCGCTTGGGGATTCTATTAAACTTAAAGGAAAGGCAGACGGCTTTGAGGTCTTGAAGCTCGAGTCACTGTCGGGGAGGTAATATGCTTAGGTTTCTCGGACGAGGTTCGGCATTCAGCGATGAGCATAACAGTGCTCTCATGGTATGCGGAGACGAGCTGATCCTGATAGACTGCCCCATGTCCGCTTTCGTTAAGCTCAAAAAACTCGATCTGTCACGATTCTCCGCCATAAAGATCCTTATCACTCACACTCACAGCGACCACATAAGCGGCATTGCGATGCTGATCGATTATGAATATTTCATCGGCCACATACCGGTGACGGTAATAGCTCCGTCCTCCGAGGTGATGGAGGATATGCATTTCGCGCTGTCACGCCTGGACGGCTGCGAGGATGACTGGTATAAGCTCGTTACCGCATCCGATTCCGGGCTCGACATTATAAAAGCCGTGATCCCGACAACTCACGCGCCTTCACTGGAAGGCAGGTGCTTCGGATATTACCTCAAGGGCAGCGGATGTGACCTGGTCTATACCGGGGATTCCGTTTCGCTCGATCCGTTTATCCCCTATCTGAAACCCGGAGATCAGCTCTATACGGAAGCTGCAGCCTACCGATCGGCTGTTCATATGTATATCGGCGATATAAGGGACACTTTGAAGAGACTCACGTCAGAAGGGATCAGTATCTTTCTGATGCATATGGACAACGAGGATGAGATCATGAAGATCGCTTCTGATACCGGAGCCACACCCGCACCGCTCTTAGACACGGAGGATTTCATATGAACAAAGATGCCGACAGTATACTTGATTCCATATATGCTACAAGCGAAAAGCTCTACCGCGAGATGTGTTCGACCAAGGAAAACGATCATGCTTCTCTGTTCTCCGATCTGACGGAACTCGGTAAATCGATCGTCGGCGCGGACCGCGGAAGCTTCTGGAAATGGGACAGGAGAAGAAGACAGTTATGGACCACATCCGCAACAGGTGTCGATAAGATCGTGATCCCCGATAACAGCGGCCTTGTGGGGAAGGCTTTAAGGCTTGGCAAAGTCGTGGTGACAAATGACCCGTATTCGGATCCGGACTTCAACAGCGCCGTCGATAAGCAGACGGGGTATGTTACCCGGTCGATACTCGTAATGCCGGTAGCCGACATCAACGGGAATTTCATCGGTGCATTCCAGCTCATAAACAAGCTCGACGGCACGGGATTCAACGAGACGGATGACGTGCATAAGCTCTCGCTCCCCGCCCTGATCTGCGGCATAGCACTCGAGTCGGAGTCTTTCCTTGAGGACTCTCTCCATGACAGGCTCACAAAGCTCAAGAACAGGATGGGTTTTTATAATGACTTCGCTCATAAGTACAGCAGATATTTGACTCCCGGATGTGACAGACCCCTGTCGATGTTCATCTGTGATATCGATAAGTTCAAGAGCGTCAACGATACATACGGCCACAACGCGGGCGATGACGTACTGGCATATACTGCAGGCCTTATCGCGGATGCATGCTCGGACGATGACTGCGCCTACAGATGGGGAGGCGAAGAATTCATTATGGTCATGCAGAATACCAATCTCGAAGAAGCCGCCGCCAAGGCAGAAAAGCTCCGTATCACCCTGATGAATTCGGATATAATCGCAGACGGCAATATCATCCGATGCACATTAAGCTTCGGATGTCGTGAATTCGATCACAGGATGTCGATCGAGGAAAATATAAGCATCGCCGACTCACACCTTTATACCGCCAAGGAGAGCGGAAGGAATAAAGTCATCTACTGATCACTTAAACAGAAGCGGCTTTAAGATATACGAAAAGATGATGTCCGAGAAAAATATAACAGCCAGCGGCACTGCTACGCCGAGCAGTGCTTTTTTGCTCATCTTCGACGTCATCCTGAAGAATCCCGGGACGGCCCACTTAACATAAAGAACACCGAATATACCGAATATAAGGACTGACCTGAAGCAGACATATCCTCCGATATTTCCCCAGTTCCAGATCTCCGTGTTGTAATCCCAGAGCCTCATGCCGCCGAAGAAATTATAGAGCACCCAGCCGGTACCGAATTCTATAATGCCCGAGCCTATACATGTAACTATGAATACGATAAGCGGCTTGAGCTTACGCTTATACGTAACCAGTGTCAGACCCAGTGCGCCGAATCCGTAGATAGGAAGCCACGGACCTCCCTGTCCGCGCCTGATGAAATGTCCGGCATCGATCCTGTAGAAGAGCATTTCGTAAATCCAGCCGATCACGGCTCCGAGGACCACGAGCATAAATATCGTGATCACTGTGCGCTTACGCTCAGAAAGCTTATCGTTCATAACCTATTCCCCCTGAGCACATCTTATCACGAAAGCTTTGACATACAAAATACCGCGATATCAAATGATGCGTATCCTTTCGAAATGCCATTCAAAAATTATTTACAATTTACCCCGTCTGTTGAATACATGTTAACAATTTGAATGCGATAATCAGGATGCAATCGGAAAGGTTGCGTCCGTATTTGCAAATTATGGATGAGATCAGGAAGAAGGTAATGCCGAAGAGTTATTTCTTCGGCGTTATCTATTTATACGAAGATCATTTTATATTGGCGATCGCACTCTCGATAAAATCATCAAAGAGCCTGCTTAAGTGATCTACCTTCTCATCGATATCTTCTTCCATGTCATTCCAGATATATTCCAGGAAGAATCCGATAAATGCATATGTATAGAATCTGGCGATCTCGCGTATCGTCTTGTCGGGGACGTCGCGATCGGCCACTTTCTTTCGAACATAGCTTAAGAATACGGTATCCGTGATCTCAAAGATATAATACTCGAGCTGCTCTCTTGAAAGCGAATCGAATACATGATGTATAAGCTTGGGATTATCGTGGCACATCTTAAAGAAGACCTTGATGGCCCTCTGCCAGGTAACGTATTCATCCTCTACCCTGTCTTCGCGGATAACATCAAGCTTGGTACCGAACCACTCATTCAGAAGTTCGAACTTATCTCTGTAATGATAATAAAATGTATTGGAACTGATACCGCTCCTCTTAACGAGTGCCGAGACGGTGATCTTATCGAAAGTCATCTCTGACAGCATCTCTTCGAATGCCGTCATTATCGCTCCTTTAGTAAGCAAAGCCATATCCCGTCTCCTCCAACATCACACTTACGATATCTTACCATAAACGAAGCCGGTAGTATTCGAAAGTTCTCATGATATCCGGGTGATTTTAGGACAATTTCGCCGATGTGTCCTAATTTGATGAATTTTAAAATTCTATCCCATTTAACACAACAATTAACAGTTGCCCGTACCAACTGAGAATACTTACGAATACACTAATACTCGGAAAATAAGCAGCAGAGGTATAAAAATGGAAACCAGACGAGTAGTGATAACGGGAATGGGTGCGATAACGCCCTTGGGAAATGATGTTGAGACATTCTGGAACGGTCTTAAGGAAGGCAGAAACGGAATAGGACCTATCACGAAGGTCGATGTATCGAACTTTAAGATAAAGCTCGCGGGAGAAGTAAAGGACTTCGATCCCAAAAACTATATGGATTTTAAATCCGCCAAGAGAATGGGCGTATTCTCACAGTATGCAGTCGCAGCTACTGCCGAGGCACTGGAGCAGTCCTCTCTCGATCTTGAGAATGAAGATCCTTACAGGATCGGTGTTATCGTCGGCTGCGGTATCGGCGCCATGGAAAAGCACGAGAAGGAGATCCCCAAGTTCTACACGGACAAAAAGGTCGATCCCATGTATATCCCCATGGTCATTACCAATATGGCATCCGCCAATATCTCCATCAGATTCGGCCTCAAGGGCAAGAATATGGATATCTCCACTGCATGCGCCACAGGTACGCACTGCATAGGCGAAGCATTTAATACGATAAGACTGGGAGAAGCTGACGTAATGGTGGCAGGCGGCACCGAAGCAGCCGTTACCCCCTCGGGTGTATTCGGATTTGCCGCACTGACCGCCCTTACTTCCAACCCGGATCCCGAGACGGCATCGAGGCCTTTCGATAAGGACAGAGACGGATTCGTCCTCGGAGAAGGCGCGGGCGTAGTGATCCTTGAAGAATACGAACATGCGGTAAAACGCGGGGCCAATATCCTTGCGGAAGTAGTCGGATACGGCGTTACGAATGATGCTTATCACATCACCTCCCCTGCTCCCGACGGCAGCGGTGCGGGAATGGCCATGAAGCTCGCTATCGACTGCGCCGGACTTACACCGGACGATATCGATTACATAAATGCTCACGGTACTTCTACTCATCTTAATGATCTTTACGAGACAAGAGCGATCAAATTCGCTCTCGGAGATGCTTCTAAGAATGTCTCCATCAACTCCACCAAGTCGATGACCGGCCATCTCCTCGGCGGTGCCGGTGCGATCGAGGCGATCGTATGCGTCAAGTCGATCCTTGATAACTATGTCCATGTCACCAGAAACTCCCAAGAGGGGGAAGAAGAACTCGACCTCGACTATACTTTCGGCGAAGGAAAGCACAGACAGATCGATGTCGCCATGAGCAACTCGCTGGGATTCGGCGGTCACAACGCAACACTGATATTTAAGAGATTGTGATAAGCCTCACATACTTAAGTTCAAAGACGCCTGCAAGTTGAATTTGCAGGCGTTTTATTCTATAAATAATTCACAGTATTCATCTTTTACCATTGCCCGCCAGGGGATCATCGGCGGCTATTGAAGAACGGGGGAGAGAGTTTAATGGAAAGATTATCAAATCAGGAAAGACTTAAACCGTGGATGGGCGTAGTATTCTTCTGCGTCGTCATGGCCGTATTTATATTGATCTGTATTCCTTTACAGAACCGATCGCCGATACCCGGACTTGTAATTACCGAGCTCATCTTGCTCGCTATGTCAGTACTTTACTGTCTTATAAGAGGAGTAAGGATCAGGGAAGTCTTTCCCATAAAGAAGATAACTCTTAAGGACTTCTTCGGATGCGTAATATTTCTTATCGGTATATATCTCTTCTCGATATTATCGGTATCCGTCATGCAGATCGTTGTTCCCTCTTCGCTGTCCGAGGCGGCAGAGCTCAGCGATATACTCTATGGCAGTATGAACTATATAACTACGATAATAGTTGTAGCTCTTCTCCCTGCAGTATGTGAGGAATCCGTCTACAGAGGTGCTATCCTGTCGTCCTTCAGAGGACTTAAGAATGAGTGGGT
>CACZPC010000268.1 GCA_902782985.1 Oscillospiraceae bacterium | reverse complement strand
TGCAGATACTTATCCGCGTTCTTGATGGCATCCTCAAAGAAATTCTCGCCCTCTGCGGGGAAGACCGTTGTTACTATCGGCTGTATATTCTCGAATACTACATAATGATTGCTTTTGATCTCAACATAATATACGCATTCGAAATGTGCTGCTAAAGTGTAGGATATCTGATTATAGATCTCATTGCCGATGTTCATTATCTTTCCCCTAACATCTCGGATGCTATTATATTAAATATGAAAATCGGTGCTGACAACAAACAAACTGTAAACAAAGTTTGACGATTGTCCTTATCTCCCTGCAGCTGATCTTACTCGCCGAGGACCTTCTTAAGCTGTTCCTTACGCTTGATCTTAAGGGATGTAGTCTTTACGAAAGGCTCCTGCGTCAGATAAAGATCCGTGACTCTTTTATAGTGAGGGATCGTCTGATTGACTTCCTTGATCTGCTCCCAGATTATGTCGCGGATCTGATCTTCGGTGACATCGCCGTGAAGCTCGGCCATTTCCTTATCCGAATACTGGACCTGAACTGCGATACGAAGGTCTGTGGGGTCGCCGTTGATCGGCTCGCCGAATACGAAGGAATCGGTGACCTCGGGGATCTTATTGAGAAGGATCTCGATCTCTTCGGGGAAGGCCTTCTTACCGTTCTTAAGAACGATCATATCCTTCTTCCTTCCTGTCAGGAAGATATAGCCGTCTTTATCCATATAGCCCAGATCGCCTGTATGGAACCACCCGTCGACGATTACTTCATTTGTGAGCTCTTCATTCTTATAGTATCCCAGCATGACATTGGGTGCCTTGGCACATAATTCGCCCATGCCGTCCTCGTCCTTGTCCTTGAACTCCACGGTGACAGAGGGGAGAGGACGTCCGATTGAGCCGGCCTTGATGTGTCCCTTGTTCTCAGCTGCAAGCACGGGAGAGGTCTCGGTAAGACCGTAGCCCTGATAGATCTCGATGCCGAGGTCGGTGAACCCTTTCGCTACATGGGGCGAGAGGGGAGCACCGCCCGAGATGATGTACTTAAGTTCGCCGCCCATCTGGCTTAAGATGCTCTTGAATACTTGGCGGCGGATGTCGATATGGAAGATAAGAAGGAAGTTGCAAAGCTTCTTCATGAATTCGACGGTCTTGGTCTTGCCCTGCTTTTCGACGCCCTTCTCGACAGATTCATACATCTTATCGATGAGCGCGGGAACGCCCAGAAAGAAGGTGACGCCGTATTCGGTGAGGTTCTGCTTTATGTAGCGGATGCCGTCGGAGAAGACAGTCCTCATGCCGTCCGCGATGGTGAAGAGAAGTCCCGTCGATCCGAGTATATGGTGGAAAGGCAGGAACGCGATGTTGGTGGAATGCCTGTCGAATACTTCGAAGACAAGGAGGTCGGCCACATTACATGCGATGCCTCTGTTGGAGAGCATGACCGCCTTGGACTTGGAAGTGGTGCCGGATGTGAAGAGGAGGATCGCCATGGATTCGCCGGTGGGCTTATAGTCCGTAAAGTCGTGTGCGCCGCCTGCGATGAGCTCTCTTCCCTTGGCGATAAGGTCATCGACCGAGCGGTAGTCGTCCGACTTGTCATTCATCAGGATGAACTCGCGGATCTTAGTCTTGCCGTTTGCCTTGATGGTCTCGATCTGATCCTTGTTCTTGACGTCGAAGATGACCGCATCTACTTCGGCTCTTATAAGTGAATCCTCCATCTCGCCTAAGGGGAGCTCCTTGTCGATGGGAACAGATACGATCCCGCCGAAAAGGCACGCCAGATGCGGGACTACCCAGTTGTACTGATTGCGTCCGATGATGGCGATCCTGCCGCCCTTAAAGCCTGCGTCGTAGAGAGCGGTGCCTGTAGCATTAACATTTTCTATGAAGTCGGCATAGGTATAGTCCTTGTACTGCGGCTCCTTGCCTGCCTTGGTCTTGACTCTGAAGGCGATATCATCCTTATAAAGCTCTGCCTTCTCGAGGATAAGTTCCTTAATAGTATCGTAATGCTTAGGCTGTTCCATATAGATCTCCTGTAGGTTAGATTGCCTTATTATTTCACTATAGGAGAATAAGTTCAAATCTCATCTTACTATTGCAAGTTTTGGCCTTTATGTTTAAAGTCTTCTGTGGATAAGAAAACAGGAAAAGGAGGGATGGGTATGTTCAGGTCCATGAGGCGCTTTAAGCAGCAGGTATCGCAGGAAGAATGCATACGGGTATTAAGAACGATGCCCCGCGGCGTGCTGTCAGTCATAGGTGATGACGGTTATCCTTACGGGGTGCCTCTTGATCACTGGTACTGCGAAGAAGACGGGAAGATATATTTCCACTGCGCCAAAGAAGGGCATAAGCTCGATGCGGTCACCCGATGCGACAAGGTAAGTTACTGCGTAATGGATGAAGGCTTTCGCCGCGAGGGCGAGTGGGCTCTTAACATCACGAGCGTGATCGCTTTCGGAAAGATGCGCGTGGTAACGGATGAAGATCTAAAGCTAAAGATCTGCACTAATCTCTGCCGCAAGTTCACAGACGATGAAGCATATCTTGCAAGAGAGATAAAGAATGCTTTCCCCAGGGTATGCTGTCTGGAACTTACAGTAGAGCACATGACGGGC
>CACZPC010000267.1 GCA_902782985.1 Oscillospiraceae bacterium | reverse complement strand
CACGTAGAAGGCACGATCAAAAACATGAACAGTGATCAGAAATACTATGCTTCAAACTTCATGACCAGGTGCGGATTCAACTCGGCAAAACAGTCCATGTATTTCCAGCCGCTCTATATAGCGAACAACTCAGGCGTGGGTACAGTATTGCTGACCGGCGGGATCATCTGTCTCATTATGGGTCCTATAGTCCTCTTTATCGGTTTCAGGAAGACCGGAGGTTGGTTCAGCATGAATACCTGAGGATTATAGAGATATATGAGTTTGACATAGTGTCTTTCGGATCGACTCAATTATCAACAGGCTTGAAATTCTGTTCAATAAAAAAATCAATATTATTCTCGATCCTTTTAAGGTACTCTTCCTTTCTGTCAGGATATCGATCGCACAACTGGATCATCAAGGTTGTAGGAGCAAAATACTGAAGCGATAATGTAGCAGGATCTTCCTCGGGGATCAGACCACGCTCTATAAGATTACGGAATACGCAAGTGAACTGCTCATCAAGTCTGACAAACTGATTATTCGTAATAAACCTGCACATATTCTCGTCCCTGTACTGTTCTATGGTACAAACCTTTCTGAGTTTGATGATAAAATCATTCGACAGGGTATATCTTATCTGAGCCATACTGAATTCCTTAAGCTCTTCGGCGGTACTTATCGTAGTTGCTCTTTCATACCAATTCGTAACACTATTCTGAAAAGAGTCATTCAGTCTGTCATGAATTGCATTAAATATCTCTTCTTTCCCGTGAAAATATTTATACAGATTAGGTCCTTTCATACCTGCTGCCGCAGCGATCTCATCCATGGAAGCGGCATGATATCCTTTTTCCGAAAAAAGGTCCAATCCGGCATTTACGATCTTATCTCTTACTGATTCAGTACTCATTTATACATTCCTTCATTCAACATTAATCCAACTAACGTAAAAAAGTTACTATTATTGTGATGTTATGTCAAATTTCATGAAGGATATCAGCTGAGGAAACCGGATGATTATCGATCATCCCTCATCGATAATCAGTTGTTACATCAGCAAAGGAACGTATGCCGGTTATGTAATCACTATAAGCGTTCTCGGGATCCATACCGCGAAAGACCTTACAGAGGCCGCACATATCGCAGTCCGAAAGGCACGGAAATCTGTTTCTTATATACTCTCTTCTCTCGTCGACCGTGGAAGACTCTATATCCGGGATATCATTTATCATCTGATCTGCCTTCCCTGACGATATTCGTCCATATATCCCTGATTGATATCCCTGATTTCACGTTTTCCGTCAATATAATCCTGATAGATGTCCCACGGACTGCCACCGCCGAGCCAGCATGAAGAACAGTTCTCACATCCTCCCCCGCAGTCAAGGGAAGCTTTGATTATCTGCTCTCTTTCTTCTCTTGTTGTATCTTTGATAAGAATCGACTTCATAAAGATCACCGGACCTCTCGTAAGTATAAGATGATTTTAAACCATTTGCCTACTATGTTAAAGGCATAATAAGGCACAAAAATGCCCCGGTTTCATCCGGGGCATGAGAGATCACGATAATATGAATTATCAGACAGTATAAACGTAATCAGCCTTTCGGGGTGCGGGAGCATTAGCTTCTTTAGCAGCATAACCCAATGCGCAGTGACCGATACCTTCGTAATCGCCCTCGATGCCGAGCTTCTTTAAGATCTTCTTACCGAAGTCTGACTCGAACTCTTCCTTAGCTCTGTGGATCCAGATATTTGCAACACCGAGGCTCTCTGCGGCATTCATGAGATTGCCCATAACAAGAGATCCGTCATATACATATGTGGGAATACTCTTATCTGCAAGTACTATAAGGATCACGGGAGCACCGTAGAAAGGATCAAAACCCTCGTTCCATCCTCCGATCTTCCTGTTCTCTTCGGCGATCTCATCACGAAGAGCCTTATCCGTAACAGCGATGATAACGGGACTCTGCTTACCCATACCGGTAGCTGCATAAGTTCCTGCTTCAATGACAGCCTTAAGATCCTCTTCCTTTACCATGTCAGGCTTAAATGCTCTGCAGCTTCTTCTGGACTTTAATACCTTTAATGTCTCGTTCATATTCATAACCTCCGTGAAATGATATTCTTACGAGATGATACTCCCGTTAAGCGACAGATGACTCTCATTATTTGATATAAGACCTATCATTTTTTGTCATTGTGATGCAGGTCTTCTGTAATCTGTAAGATCCTTGATAACTTCTCCTGCGATTATCAGACCGACCACCGAAGGTACAAATGCATTCGAGCCCGGAATAGCTCTTCTCTGAGTGCACTTTCGCTCGGCTCCCGGAGGACAGATACAGTTAGTCCTGCAGCTTATGGCCATATCTTCAAGAGGTGTGATAGGCGGTTCCTTGGAGTATACGACCTTAAGCGACTCAATGCCTCTCTTCTTGCACTCTCGTCTCATTACCTTGGCAAGAGGACAGATGGATGTCTTATAAAGATCCGCCACTTCAAAACCGGTAGGATCCATCTTATTACCTGCACCCATACTGCTGATTATAGGAGTGCCGCATGCCTTAGCCTGAACTATAAGCTCCAGCTTACCTGTCACAGTATCGATGGCATCGACGATATAGTCATACTGAGTGAAATCAAACTGCGAAGCCGTATCCGGCATATAGAAAGTCTTATAAGTGCGAACAATACAGTCGGGATTGATATCATGGATCCGCTCCTCGGCGACATCCACCTTATGCTTGCCGACCGACTTCCTCGTGGCGATTATCTGGCGGTTGATATTAGTAAGGCAGACTTTGTCGTCGTCTATAAGATCAAGCGCTCCGACACCGCTCCTGGCCAGAGCCTCCACGGTATATCCGCCTACTCCTCCGATGCCGAAGACGGCTACGCGGGATGAGGCAAGCTTCTCCATGCCTTCCTTACCTATAAGTAATTCCGTTCTTGAAAACTGATTAAGCATTATATTTATCTCACGATCCGATATTATCTAAAGTCTCATTCATACTGCCGGTGCGGTAGCCCGTAAGATCCATTGTAACATAGGAAAATCCGAGAGATCTGAGCGTCGTTACTATCTTCTCACGGTTCTTCTCTTCCATTATCTTTGGGAATTCTTCAGGGAGCACTTCGATCCTTGCCATATCTCCGTGTATACGAACTCTTACCTGATAAAAGCCCATATCGATAAGAAGCTGTTCTGCTTTATCTACCATGTTAAGCTTCTTCTCGTCTATCCTT
>CACZPC010000266.1 GCA_902782985.1 Oscillospiraceae bacterium | reverse complement strand
ATAGATGAAGCGATCCATCTTCGCCAGAGCGGCATCACTGCAAGGCTCCTTATCCTCGGCGGTACGGATTCAGCCCGATATGCCGATGCGATCAGATATAATGTGGATCTTGCGGTCTACGATTACGAGTCGGCCAAATCTCTGTCGGATGAGGCGGTAAGGCTCGGAGGAAAGTGCAATATCCATGTCAAGCTCGATACGGGTATGGGCAGGATAGGCTTTTTCGCCGACGGCTCTTCCACTGATGAGATAGAGATGATCTGTAAGCTCCCGGGACTCGTGCCGTACGGTATCTTTTCGCATTTTGCCGTTGCCGATACCGACGATGACGAATATACGCGTCTTCAGTTTGACCGCTTCATGAGTCAGATCGATGAGCTTAAGGCCAAGGGCATTACTTTCGAGAAGAGGCATATCTGTAACAGCGCAGGGATCATGAGATTCCCCGAGATGCATCTTGATATGGTAAGAGCAGGACTGATCCTTTACGGACTTATGCCGCCCGGATGCCCCGAGCCTGCATGTGATATCAACCTGATACCGGTCATGAGCTGGTATGCCAAGGTTATACACGTCAAGGAGATCCCCGAGGGAACATCTGTCAGCTACGGCAGGCATTTCGTCGCAAAGAGGACTACTAAGGTCATCACGGTATCCGTAGGATATGCGGACGGCCTGTCAAGGAGGTTCAGCAACGGATTCGAGCTTCTCGTTAACGGACAGCGCCTGCCGATCATAGGTAATGTCTGCATGGATATGTGCATGCTCGATGCTACCGATCTTAAGGGTGATGTTCAGAAAGGTGATATAGTCGAGATCTTCGGCAAGGAAAGATCTGCGGATGAGCTCGCCGATTATCTCGGTACGATCAATTACGAGATAACGTGCGATGTAGGTAAGCGAGTTCAGAGGATATTCGTGGACTGAAAGTCTGCGCAGGGATAAGAGGAGGATATCGTTATGAAGCATCATGTTCGAAAGGCAGCAGCCGCCTTGTGCGTGACCTCGGTCCTTTTATCTGCGGCATCATGTGATCTGAGCTTCTTGAACCGGACTAAGGAGACTGAAGCCGAAGCTTCGTATACGGAAGATGACTGCAGGTCGATGACGATGTCCCTTTGGAACGAACTGACCGCGGGCATGAAGGAGCGGGATAAGGACAGAGTAAGAAGCGTATTTTCAGATGCGGAGGATTTCGATCTTATCGATCTGCCCGGGAAGTCTGACGAAGAAATAAGGATAATAGAAGATATAGCAGGTACGGTCACCGGCGAATTCAGCGGCTGTGATATTGATGAAGCAAATGTCTGCCGTGCGACTGTCAAGGTGACTGTCGCGGATTATGAGTCAGTCTTATCCGATGCGGAGAATATAACTGATGTCGATACTCTTGAGGATGCTATCCTTTCGGCACCTCTTCGTGAGTTCACGACTGACGTCGTCGTAAATATCGAGAGTGCTGATGTTTATCATATCGCTAATTACAACGGGATCATGGAGGATGTATACGGATTCTTTGATCTTGAGCTTGAGTTCATCCCGCAGGAGACTTCAGAGACTGAGACGTCAGGGACCTCAAGCGGGGCTGATGCCGTATCGATCGAATGGAGCGATACATATTCCGATCATCTTTATGTAAATACCGACCGTATTCAGGCTGATGCCGTACTCGATGAAGCGACTGACGGCGCCGGTATTAATTATGTTATTGAATATAACGGCGAGAATGTGGCACAGGGCACAGGTACCTCGGCAGTATATGATATTACGGCAGGTGAATGTGATACGACATATCAGGATTGTCTTGCGGCGGGCGAGTACAGGATATCCTTTTATTCGGGGGACGGCAGTGTACTTCATACCGACTCCGTGACAGTGTCGATCGTGACAAGAACCGAGATAACGGCTTCTGATGTGCAGGGCATTATCTGGAACGGTACGGATGACGATACGGCAGAAGCGGACGGTAATGCCGTCTATACCAATACGGATTCCCTTGATCTTGAGATCGTTTATGATCATGCCTTGTGTGATGTATCGGGCGTCTATTATGTGGTTACGCTCGGAGGAGATGCTCTATATACAAGTCCTTCAGGGGAGAGCCGCTGCACTTACGGTATCGAAGACGGGGCCGAGACATATTATAACGGGCATATGGTCCAGGGCGAATATACGGTCACGTTCTTTAACGGAACAGGCGAAATGATAGCATCAGCCAACTGTTCCGTAATGATCGAACGGTAATACGGGAGATACCTGACGGTGACGGAAGAGTTGATCGGATATCATGTTCCTTGACATTTTCGGAACTCTCGCATATAATCGTTAGGCTAATTATGTTCGACATATGCGCTCATTGCGTTTTGTATAGAGATCATTGACGGAGGAAATAGAGTATGAAGATGACATTTCAGCCTAAGAAGAGACAGAGAGCTACAGAGCACGGTTTCCGCGCAAGAATGGCTACTCGCAGCGGACGTGACGTTCTTAAGAGGAGAAGGCTTAAGGGCAGAAAGAAGCTCGCTGCATAAGGATCACCCGCGTGGTCCTTTTTTCAATATCGCAAAGTGAGGCTTGCTTGAATTGACGTCTTTACCTTTAAGGTTCAACTACGAATTCTCGAGAGTTTACCGCAGAGGTACTTATGCTAACGGTCGTCATATAACGGTTCATGTATTCAGGCGCCCCGCAGGACTTAAGCATTATGAGACCCTTATCCCGTCCGACATTATAAGAGTCGGTTTCTGTGCCAACAAGAAGCAGCTTGGCGCAGTGGGACGTAACAGGGCTCGAAGGCTTATGAGAGAGGCATACAGGCTCCTTGAGCCCGGTTTATGCAAGGGATGTGATATTGTGATCACTTTAAGGAGCTGTGAACATCTGCCTGAATATTCGGATATTGCCGAAGAGATGGAGAGGCTGATGGGCAAGCTCAGGATCTTTGTATAGGAGAATCAGGTGTGGCGGCTAGATTTCTGATCCGTATAGTCAAGCTGTATCAGAAGTACATCTCGCCCGGATTGGGTCATCATTGTAAATATCTGCCTACCTGTTCTGAGTACATGATCGGTTGCTTGGAAAAATACGGGGTGATCAGAGGTCTGCCCCGTGGAATCTGGCGGATAGTGCGGTGCAATCCCTTTTCCAAAGGCGGTTATGACCCTGTTCGCTGACGGGAGTTATAAATGGATTTAATTGTTTTGAAATTTTCTTTGTGGGAACCGATCGCTCAGTTCTTCGGTTGGCTTACAAGGATCTTTTTTGATTTTTTCGGTAATTACGGTATTGCCATCATAGTTCTTACCGTTGTCATTAGAGCGGCACTTATCCCCTTAAATATCAGAAGCCAGAAGTCGATGCTCAAGATGCAGGCGCTTTCAGGCAAGACTGCCGAACTTCAGCGTAAATACGGTGACGATAAGCAGAGATATCAGGAAGAGGTAATGAAGATGCAGAAGGAAAACGGAGCCATGGGCTTCTCCGGCTGTCTTCTTCCCCTTATCCAGATGTTCCTCCTTATCCCCATGTATCGAATCGTAAGCGGTCCTTTGCATTACATCTCAGGAATATCCAAAGAGAATATCAACAGCATGATCGAGCTTGCCAAGGAGCAGGGATTGGCAGACGGCAAGGGATTAAGAGCTTTAACTGAGATCAATCATATCGGTCTTATCGATATACTCAATCACAACAGTGAATTCATGCATCAGTGTATAGCCAAGGGCTATATCGCAATGGGACAGATGATGGATCTTAACTTCCTCGGTGTTGATCTTACCAAGATCCCTTCCTGGAAGCCGCTTGAGATCATCAAGGATCCTGCTACATATCTCCCTCTCCTGTTGTTCCCGCTTCTTGTTCTTGCTATCAACCTCGCACAGATGAAGATGATGCAGATCTTAAAGCCCGGTTATAAGGAGCAGAAGGAAGCAAAGGAAAGAGCAAAGAATAATCCCGCCAGAAGAGATCAGACTCCTGAGGATCAGGCTGAAGCCACAACCAAGATGATGAACTGGATGATGCCTCTCATCATGCTCTGGACTACATTCACGCTTCCTGCCGCAATGGGTCTTTACTGGATCATCGGCGGTTTAATGAGTATCGCTACTAACATCATCACTTTCTTCCTCTTTACCAAGCCCTATGAGCTTAAGAAGAAGGAAATAGAAGCCAAGAAAGCTAATGCCTTTAAGAAGAACACGTCTTCCGACGGTTCCTCTGACAAAAAAGAGAATAAGGGCAAGAAGAAAAAGAAGAAATAATCTTTTGACGGAGGATATATATGGAAAAGACAGTCGTAAAGACAGGAAAGACAGTCGACGAAGCTATCGAGAGCGCTCTTGCAGAGCTCGGTGTATCCAAGGATGACGCTAAGATAGAGATCGTTAATGAGCCTCAGGGAGGTTTCCTTGGTCTTGGCAGTAAAGAAGCAGAAGTTAAAGTAACGGCAGATGTTTCCGAGGAGGAAGAGGAAGTTGTTTACTATGGTGATGACGAAAGCTTCGAAGGTGATGCAGTAAGTGAGGCTGAGGATGCTGCTGTACAGTTCGTTGCAGAGGTCCTTTCCGGTATCGGCATTCACGGTAATATGGATTCCTACAGAGAGGATGATGCGATCTACATCTCCGTTTCAGGCGCTGATTGCGGTGCAGCCATCGGTCGTCACGGTGAGACACTTGAGTCTATCGCATATCTTACAAATCTTATCGCCAATAAGCACAGCGAGGAGCGTGTACACGTACACCTTGATGTCGGCGGTTATAAGAGACACAGAGAGCAGGTCATCAAGAACCTTGCAGATCGTGCCGCTTCCAAGGTAAGAAGAACAGGCCGCAAGGTTGCCATGGAGGCAATGAATCCTGCCGAGAGACGTATCGTTCACTCATATCTTCAGGACGTTAACGGTGTAACTACTCATTCTGAAGGCGAAGAGCCCGACAGAAGAGTAATCGTAACACCTGCAAACTGATAAATATGACTCCGTCCGAGCTTGATAACAGACCTTTCTGTGCATGCTCGACTCCTTCGGGAACGGCGGGTATAGCTGTCATAAGGCTTTCGGGTGAAGGCAGCTCGGATATTGCAGATAAGTGCATAAGGATCATCAGGACTTTCGATAACGGTATCAGGACTGTTGCCGATATGCCGGGTTATACGGCGGCATATGCCGAATTCAGGGATCCTTCAGCCGATGCAGTATTGGACAATGTAATAATCACTCATTTTGTCGCCCCGTATTCTTATACGGGAGATGAGATGATAGAGATCTCCTGCCATGGCGGTAATGCCGTAAAACAGGAGATCTTGCGCGTTCTGGAGAGCCTCGGGGCAAGAATGGCGGAAAGAGGCGAATTCACTAAGAGAGCTTTCATTAACGGAAAGCTCGATCTGGCGGAAGCGGAAGCCGTGATGGATGTCATCGAAGCCGATTCGCGAAGAAGTCTCGATGCGGCTAATTCTCAGATGCACGGTGAGTTATCCGGGAAGCTTTCGCAATATGAAGAGACCCTCTATAAGGCACTTGCACTTATCGAGATGATCGTAGAATTTCCGGAACATGATGATACTCCCGAGAATACCGATAATGTTGCTTCTTTATGCCGTGAGGCGATAGAGGGACTGGACGGACTTATCAGGAGCTATGCAAAGGGAAAGATCCTTACGCAGAGGATGAAGATCGTTCTTGCAGGACTTCCTAACAGCGGCAAGAGTACGCTCCTTAACAGTATCGCCGGCTTTGAGAGAGCCATTGTTACAGAAGTTCCGGGTACTACCAGGGACACTATCGAGCTTCAGACCGTAATAAATGATATCCCGGTGACAATAGTCGATACAGCGGGTATCAGGCAGACTGATGACAGGATAGAGGAGATGGGAGTAAGACGTGCGGTCACAGCCGTATCGGAAGCCGACCTTATCTTTTATCTGATCTCGCCTGACACATCACTGGATGAGGTCATCAGCACATCCGAAGATCTTCCGGCGGCTAAGACCAGAGCCGTATTTACAAAGAAAGACGAAGGCATTAATCCGCAGAGAGATGCCATAGAGGATGCGCTCAAAGCTAAGGGTATTGATATGTTTACCGAGATCTCGGCTAAGGACGGGATCAACCTGAAGAGCATAGAGGAAGCCGTAACGGAAGTATATGAGAAAGCAGGCGGTCTCATATCGGATAATATAACCGTCATGAGCAGCAGGCATTGCGCGTGCCTTGAAAGTGCCGAGAGGAAGCTTTGCGAGGCGCTGAATGCATTGGAGCTCGGTCTTGGAGAGGATATTGCATCATCCGTGATAAGAGCAGCACTTGATGATATCGGATCCGTAACCGGTAAGACCGTATCGGCAGAACTTGCGGATACCATCTTCTCGAAATTCTGTATAGGAAAATGATATGAACATAGAAGAAGCATTAAAGACTGAATTTGCATATATGGCAGGAGAATACGACGTAGCCGTGGTAGGTGCGGGACATGCCGGATGTGAAGCGGCATATGCCTGTGCAAGACTCGGACTTCGTACGATCCTTTTTACTCTTTATCTCGACAGTATTGCCAATCTGCCGTGTAATCCGAGTGTAGGGGGAACGGCAAAGGGACAGCTTGTCCGTGAGATCGATGCTTTAGGCGGCATCATGGGTAAAGTGGCAGATGAATGCTGCATACAGATGAGGATGCTCAACAGATCCAAGGGTCCGGCCGTCTATTCACCCCGCGCACAGATGGACAGGAGCAGGTACTCGGCTGTTATGAAGTCTCGCCTTGAGAAGGTAAGAGGTCTTGATATCAGACAGGCTCACATAACGGATCTTCTGACAGATGACGATGACAATATAAAGGTATGCGGCGTTATGACCGAAAGCAAAGCCGTATACAGTGCAAAAGCCGTTGTCATATGTTCCGGTACTTATATGGAATCCAGGACCATAAGAGGTGAAGTAGTCGCATTGAGCGGTCCCGACGGGCTTCCGAGATCGGTAGGATTGTCAGCTTCCTTGGCATCCAAGGGAATACCGATACTGAGATTTAAGACCGGTACGCCGGTAAGAGTTAATTCAGGCAGGATCGATTTCAGTGTTATGACAAGGCAGGACGGCGAGACGGATGTGCCGCCATTCTCTTTCGATAATGAGATGCGCGGTATAACGGTGCCTCAGGATCAGGTGCCCTGCTGGTCGGTATGGACGACGGACAATACCAGGGAGATCATCAGTTCCAATATGGACAGATCCCCTCTATACAGCGGCGTGATCACGGGCATCGGCCCCAGATACTGTCCTTCGATCGAAGATAAGTTCATGAGATTCAAGGATAAGAACAGACATCAGATATTCGTCGAGCCCATGGGACGTGATACGAACGAGATGTATCTTCAGGGCTTCAGTACTTCGCTTCCCGAAGAAGTCCAGGTCAGGATGGTAAGGAGCCTTCCCGGGCTTGAAGAGGCTATGATCCAGAGAAGTGCCTATGCTATCGAGTATGATCTCGTCGAGCCTCTGTCACTTAAGCCGACGCTTGAATCAAAGGTAGTAGAGGGACTTTTCACTGCAGGCCAGATAAACGGATCTTCAGGTTATGAGGAAGCAGCTGCCCAGGGTATCGTAGCGGGTATCAATGCCGCTCTTAAGATAAAGGATGAAGAGCCGATGATACT
>CACZPC010000265.1 GCA_902782985.1 Oscillospiraceae bacterium | reverse complement strand
TTGAATTCTACGAGAGGTGTGTGTCCTACGAGTTCTGTAATTGAATTATATATCTTTGCCATAATGTTCATCCTTTCTTTGTGGCGTTGATTTGTTCTGTTCTCATGTTAAGTCTTGGCCGGCAACTTGTATAATCCATGTTATTTGTCGCCGGTTATAGGTTTTACTTATCGTAAGACGTAAAAAGGCGTGTGAGAGGGAGCGGCCGCGGGTGTTTTGTGAGACTATGAGATTAATCCTACTTCTGTGATAGGAAATGGTTATAACCGACAATAAGTTTCATGTCTTAGACACATAAGGTTACAGGTATTAAAGTCTTTGTAACAGAACAAGCAGGGAGCGAAAGAATATGGCAATCAATAATATAATACCCGGAATATTTAAGGTTACGGATACTGAAGATTATCTGGAGGCGGCTAAGCAGACCGCGGCCTGGATCTCGGCACACAAGGTCACGGACGAGTACGGTACGTTGTGGGCCGTATCGTGCAGAGAGGGTAAGTCGAGAGATGAAGTGGAGACGACTTATTTAAGCAACAGGACGTTGTACTCAGGCGCATCGGGAATCGGATTTTTCTTCTTAAGGCTCTTCGAAGCAACGGGAGATAAGAAGTATCTTGAGGAAGCAGAGGCAGGTGCCGAATATCTGATCGCTTCCTATGATCCTTCCCTGAGCGTTAAGCCGGGCCTTCATACGGGAACGTCGGGTGAGGGATTCTTCCTTATTAATCTTTACCATAAGACAAATAAAGCGAAATATCTCGAGCAAGCCATCAGGATTGCCGACGATATCTATGACAGGGCGACCAGGGCCGACGGTAAGATCAGCTGGAACGGTCTTTATGATTATATGGGCAACGGAAGTGCCGTTACTTACTGGATATATGTATATAACGAGACTTCCGAGGCGAGGTTCCTTGATCATGCGAAGCTCAGTATCGATTCGATACTTGACCTCAGGATCGAGGACTCTGAAGATACTATCCACTGGCATCTTCTTAATGTACATGATTACTTCAAGGAAGTGCCCGATAACGGCATTGTAGCTAACTTTGCACATGGTACGGCAGGTATCGTATATCTTCTGGCACAGTATTACGAGGCTTCGGGGGATAAGAAATACCTGGATTATGCCGTCAAGGGCGTGAACTTCCTGGAGAAGATCGCGGTTAAGGATGATGATTCGTCTATCATTCCATATATCTACCTTCCTGATGGCGACAAGCCCTACGATGTGTATTACTTAAGCCTCTGCCACGGCCCTGTCGGTTCGGCTGTCGTATTTAAGAAACTCTTTAAGCTCACAGGCGATAAGAGATATCTTGAGTGGATCAGGAGACTTAATAATGCGCTCATCAAGGCGGGTGTCCCGGAGAAGAGATCTTCCGGTTACTGGAATAACTGCATATGCTGCGGTTCATCCGGCATCCTGCTTCACTTCATAAGCACTGATGAGATCCTGCCCGGTAATGCCAATATCACCCTTGCAAGAAGGACAGCCAACAAGCTTATTAATGACGCTTATAAGGATGAGCAGGGCAGACGCTGGTATGACGCCTGGACCAGAGTCAAGCCCTGGGATGTGGATTCCAATCTGGGTCTTTATATCGGTGATGCGGGGAATGCATCGGCGTTGCTGTCCCTGTATGCTTCGATCAAGGAGATCAATCTTACCGAGCTGCCCGAGTTCGCGTGATGGATCAGCGGACGCCTGTGCTTCCGCGTTTTGTAACAGTGTTAAATAACTCCGTAGAGACAATGAATACCAAAAAACCTATGTAAGACTAACGGTCTTGCATAGGTTTTGTCTTTACTTAAGTGATAGGCGCGGCCGATCACTCCTCGACAATGATGCCACCGAAGTATTCGGGCTCGCCGTTGCTGTCGGTAAGGACGAAGCCTCTGGTGGAGAGGAGGACGTAGGACCCGTCAGGCTTTCTGGCACGATACTTGATTGGTTCGACCTGAGGGTCATCGCTGAAGATGACCCCGACCGCATCCTTTATGACTTCCTTATCATCGGGATGAATGTAATTCTGCCATATTCTGTCTGCGTGATACATATAGACTGACTCGAGGCCGAAGTCGTCGACCAGCTGGAGTGCCCAGCGCGAGAAGTCGTAGCGCATATCGTTCAGGTAGATATATCCGCCACCCGCGATCGTAACAAATGCACCGAAGAGTCCGTCCAAGAGTCGCTTTCGCTCAGGCGGGATAGGGGTATCGGTGTAGTCCATATTCTTAAAGCTGTCGACATTCTTGGCATTCTTGATGGCTTTCTTGTTGTCATACATGAGGCCGTCAGCGCGCCTTAAGACATCTGAGAATTTAATGTCGCTGTTCTCCCATACTGCAAGTCCCGATGCGATGATCGGACCTGTCCTTGAGTGTCTGTTTTCTTCTGATGTGGAGCGAAGTCGGGCGAGGAGCTTGTCGCGCTGCTCGTAATCTTTGCCTGTGAGTACTGCTACGAACTCATCGCCGCCTGTCCTGAAGACGGGACTGTGCTCGAATGTCTCACAGATGATACGGCTTGTGGCACGTATTGCTTCATCTCCGAATGCATGACCTCGTGTATCGTTGATCAGCTTAAGGTCGTTGACGTCGCACATGACAACACCGAACTTGAAATCCTTATCCCCGGCGATATTATCGTCTATGGAATCGACATATTCTATGAAAGCATTATTATTCTTGATGCCGGTCAGATCATCGCGTCTGGCATGGAGCTGAGCGGATTGAAGATCTTTCTTCTGACGCTCCTTCTCCTGATATTCATCTTCGATATTCTCGAGGCAGCAGAGCATGTGTTCACGGTCTGAGCACAATATCATTATGAGACGCATGTTGGTGATGTGCCCCGCTGCGATGGATCTGAATGATATCGAAAAATCACGGTTTTTGTCGAGTGTACTAAGAAGTGATTCCTTATCGTATGCTTTGATCACCCTCTGGATATCGTCGGGATGCAGATACTTATCCGCGTTCTTGATGGCATCCTCAAAGAAATTCTCGCCCTCTGCGGGGAAGACCGTTGTTACTATCGGCTGTATA
>CACZPC010000264.1 GCA_902782985.1 Oscillospiraceae bacterium | reverse complement strand
TAGTCAAGGATGATATCGGATGCTACATCCACATCCTGGCATGTCATGAGCTTGAGCCTGACACCTCTTACAAATTCCGTAAAACCTTCTACATCCGGACGAACATACTTGATGTCCTTAAAATCCGGCATCTGACCTTCAAACGGATCCGACATATCTTATTACATCCTTTCGACTACTCCGATACCGAGGAGATCGAGACCGGACTTCAATGTATCTGCTACCGCCTCACAAAGAGCAAGTCTTGCGACTTTCTGCTCATCGCTGTCAGCATTCAGGATGCTGGAATTATTGTAGAAACGGTTGAAATTACGAGCTACGAGCGCGATCTGACGCGAGATCATAAATGGCTCGTTGCTGGCAGCTGCCTTCTTGATAGCATCGGGGAAATCGGCCAATGTCCTTATGACATTATACTCATCGTCGCTTGTAAGAAGAGCGATCTTATCATTATCCCTTGAAGGTGCTATGCCCTGCTCGGCTGCCTTTCGAAGGATGGACTTTATACGCGCGTATGTATACATGAGATAAGGAGCCGTATCGCCCTCGAAATCGAGCATCTCTTCCCATGAGAATACGATATCCCTCTCTCTTCCGGACTTAACATAAGTATAGATAACGGCACCGATACCGACCTTCTCGGCGATCTCATCGATCTGCTCAGGGGTCATATCCTGGCCTCTTGCCTTGGAATTCTCCTCGATGACTTCTCTAGTCTTGGCAACAGCCTCATTAAGAAGATCCTCAAGAAGGACTATATTACCGTCACGGGTAGAGAACTTCATGTTCTTGAACTTAACAAGACCGAAGCCTACATGTACGCAGTTATCGGCATAATCAAAGCCTGCTTTCTTCATTACGGAGAATACCTGCTTGAAATGAAGCGCCTGAGGCGTACCTACGACATAGATATTCTTATCGAAATTATATGTCTCATGTCTGTAAAGTATCGCGGCGATATCTCTTGTAGCATAGATAGTGGTTCCGTCGCTCTTAAGGATGATACAGGGCGGGCAGCCGTATTCTTCGAGATCGACTACCTGAGCACCTTCACTCTCGACGAGAAGTCCCTTCTCCTTAAGCATATTGGCAACATCGTCAGCCATCTTGGCATAGTAGGACTCACCGTTATAGTTATCGAACTCCATGCCCATTCTCTTGTAGAGCTTATCGAATACTACAAGGGACATATCACGGAACTTCTTCCAGAGGGCAACCTCCTCCTCGCATCCGTCCTCAAGCTTCTTGAAGTTCTCACGGGCGGAATCGGTAAGCGAAGGATCCTTCTTCTCTTCTTCGTGGAACTTAACATAGATACGAAGGAGCTCGGTGATGGGATCCTCATTAAGTGCATTCTCGTCGCCCCAGAGCCTGTATGCCGTAATGAGCTTACCGAACTGTGTACCGTAATCACCTAAGTGATTCATCCTTACTACGTTATATCCGAGCTTTGTATAGATCTTAGCAAGAGAGTTACCGATGATGGTAGTAAATGCATGACCTACATGGAAAGGCTTGGCGATATTGGGAGACGAATACTCGACGATAACATTCTTACCCTCACCCTCATTGTCAGAGCCGTACTTATCACCGGCATCAAGGATCGTATCTACCGTATTCGTGGCATAATAGCTCCTGTCGATGAAGAAATTGACATAAGGACCTACATTCTTAGCCGTTAAGGCGCCGAGAGAAGCAAGGCGCTCATCTCCCGCGATATCAGAAGCGATCATGGGCGGAGCCTTTCTGAGTGTCTTGGCAAGTACGAAGCAAGGGAAAGCAAAGTCTCCCATTTCTACCTGCGGCGGTATCTCTATAAGTTTATAAACCTGCTCCTGATCGAGCCCGGTTATCTCCGCGATTTTTGCCGATATCTCTGATTTGTAGTCCATGAAGTCCTCCGCCAGATTCTTTTTTGTGTGATTAATGATGAAAATTATAGCAAATTTCACCGGTAATGTATATTATAATACTCTGAGTTGAGAGGTGGGTTATGAACGATTATGTCAGAATCATCGGAGCGATCCTCGCAGGATTTCTCCTTACGCTTATATGTTTGAAGATACTTCCTTTTGAAAAGACGCTGCTCGGGCACGACCGCGGACGTAAATATGCCGTCGGATCCGAAGTAAACAAGGGAAAACCTACGGGTGTCGGCTTCTACTTTATGCTGATATTCGTCTTGATATCGTATATGTCGGGTCCTCTTACATTAGGATTCCTTGTTATGTATATCATCATCACCGTCGCCATGGTATTCGGATTTCTCGACGATCGCGCAGTCAATGCCTGGGGCGAGTATATCAAGGGCTTTATCGATATCGGTACGGCTGTCTTCGGAGGCATTGTATTCGCTTACTTATTCGGACATGATTTCCTTATCGGACTTACGGGCAACAGCTTTACGAT
>CACZPC010000263.1 GCA_902782985.1 Oscillospiraceae bacterium | reverse complement strand
TCTATCGGCTGAGAAGCACATCTCTTCTCCTTAAGCTCCGTCACATATGATCTTATCTTTTCCATATCGCCCTTTTTAAGTCTTGCCTTAAGCGACAGGATGACGGGCTGTCTGCCTTCCTTATCCATCTGCTCGAATATGCTCTTTCGATATCCGAAATCACAGTCATCCGAATTTACCGTATGTACTTCATTATCAAGAAGATAGGTAACTTCAACGGCTATATCCTTTACCTCCCTGCCGTAAGCACCGGCGTTCATAAAGACGGCGCCGCCGATCGTTCCCGGTATACCGCAGCAAAATTCCGCTCCTTCAAGTCCTTCGGATGCGCACCTGGAGCCGAATAAGGCCAGAGAGCAGCCTGCCGATGCGGTAACGATCTTATATTCCCCGTCATCTTCGACGGTTATATCGCCCATCTTCTTGCCGATCCTTATTACAAGTCCGTCAAATCCCTTATCGGAAATGAGCATATTGGATCCGAGTCCGAGGATAAGAACTTTAAGGTCATTGTCCCGGGCGTATCCGAACAGCTCGATCAGATCCTTCGTCGACTCGGGCTCCGCGAAATACCTTGCGGGTCCTCCGCATTTGAAGGTAGTAAACTGCTTTAATATCACATTTTCTTCTATCATCATGACTGGATATTGCCTCCGGGGAATACTCTCGATACGAGGTCGGCGGCGGCATTATAACCCATCTTCTTAACACGGAAGTTGATGGCTGCGGCTTCGACGATAACGGCGAGGTTACGTCCCGGACCGACGGGGATGGTGATCGAAGGGATCTCTATGCCCAGGATCTCCGTAGTCTCTTCATTAAGACCCAGTCTGTCATATGTCTTCTTCTCATCCCAGAGTTCGAGATTGATGACGAAGTCGATCTCCTCCTGAGGCTTTACGGATGATACACCGTAAAGTTCCTTAACATCAAGGATACCGATACCGCGTATCTCGATAAGGTGCCTTATTACTTCCGGAGCTCGGCCGACCAGAGTCGTCTCCGATACCTTACGTATCTCCACCTGGTCGTCAGCTATAAGTCTGTGTCCTCTCTTAACGATCTCGAGAGCGGTCTCCGACTTACCGACTCCGCTCTCGCCCAGGATGAGGATACCTTCACCGTTAACCTCTACGAGAACGCCGTGCATACTTACTCTGGGAGCAAGCTCCATCTTAAGATATTCAACAAGAGCATTGGAGAAATCGGATGTCGCCTCACCTGTCCTGAAGATAGGAGTATTCTTCTCAGCCGCGGCAGTAAGCATCTCCTTATGAGCTTCATGATTTCTTGTAATGATAAGGGCGGGGATCTCCTTGCCGAAAAGATTCAGGAGCGATACCTTTCGATCATCTGCCGTAAGGTGTTCAAGATATGCATGCTCCATGTTTCCCACTATCTGGATACGGTCGGGACCGAAGTGATCATAATATCCCGCGAGCTGAAGTCCCGGGCGGGTTACGTCTGCGACGCTGATCCTTCTTTCCTCTATGTCGCCCGTATCATAGACGACTTCAAGATCGAAAGCCTTGACTATATCTGACAAAAAAACGCTGGAATACGGCATTGGATAAGATCCTCCTTAACACATCCATTGTATCACAGCGTATATAAAGGTTTAGCAATAATATGAACTGAAATGCAGCTTGTTATCAGATCAGTTCCGACAGATCCGAAAGAATGGAGCAGACTTCGTCGGAATGCCTTCCGTCAATATCATAGATATGTACAACATAATGTTCCGAACAGATGATGCCCGATGCTCTGCCGTTGGCATTAAGACCGTGGTAATACTCATCTCTTGCAGGTTCTTCACCGCACCAGTAGCTTACAAGAAAAACATACTGTCCGTATGCATCATTCTCACGTCTGTATTCCTGTATGATGACCTGCACTCCGTCTGAGGTAACGTTTATCTCGTCCATGTCACTGAAATTACGAACACTCGCCTCTCTTATCGCGGCAGCCGTTTCCGGAAGATAACGGTTCACAACTTCGGATACATTATCCGAACATAATGCCCCCTTCACTTCAACCTGACGTATATTTTCCATTATCTCGCCGTAAAGAGCGACAGTGCTGTCCGCATCTTTTATCTTCAGGCTGTCTTTTTTGCTGACCACCGTAATATCAATGTGATAACTCGTCGTATCAAGACCGGATGCAAATTCGATGAATTCATCATAATCATCGAATCTCTTTCCTCCGAGCTTTTTATAATCGGGAAGCTTCAGTATATATTCCACGGTTACTTTACCGTCCTTTGAGATGAAATCTCTCTGCTCGAATTCACTTTCGGATAATATGGCTTTCATTACTCCGGTATCTGCATTGTCGATCTCATAATCAGAGAGAGAGCCCTCTTCCCAGAGCATATCTCCCATCCCGTAAAAATCCATGCTGAGGACATTCTTCAGATAATCCTCCGAAAAGGCAATATCTTCGTCACAGCCAAGAGAACAGCCCGCGAGTGTTACTATCATAATAAGTAACACCAATAACGTCGCGGCTGTCCTCCTTCTGTCCACAATATCTTTCCTCCATGTCGAGAGCACATTCTCGCGGGATACCTTGTATTCCTCTTTTCACATATAAAGACGCAATAAACGAGAAGCGGTTGCATTGATACCGAAATCTGTTCGACAAACGAATAAGTGCCGGCCCATGACATAGAAGTAAGATCAATACAGTGATCCGTATATCAAAAGACCGCGGTCATGAGATCGCGGTCTTTCTCTTCACATCTTATTCAGTCCCTTTCAGAACTTGACATCTATCTTATGTACCTTACCGTCCGAGAATACGGGCACCTTCGTATCCGGAAGCTCATTGCCGTCGCAGAAGACCTTTACTCCGTCCTTGGCACGGAAGAAGCCCTGAGGCTTGGTTATATCGATCTCATATTCGGCAACTCCGCTGTTGACCTTAACGGTAAGCGACGTATCACCCTTTCGAAGAAGAGGCTCGACAATAAGATCATCCGCCGTGAACTCCACACCGAAGCAGGAGAAGAGACACAGAAGGAGCCATGTGGATGTACCGGAGAGCGTAGGTCCGATATTCTCACCGGAATCACTGTTGTTATATTGTGTGCACCACCTGGGATTACCGCAGACGGTAAACGGTGACTTGAGTGTCCTATAGGGAAGAATGCAGTCGATTACCCAGTAAGCCGTATCTGCAAGACGCTCTGCAAGCTTCTTGTCTTCCACTTCCTTGGACGCTTTGAGCAT
>CACZPC010000262.1 GCA_902782985.1 Oscillospiraceae bacterium | reverse complement strand
CACCCCGGCCGATGGGGCAGCCGGGGTGTTCACGCGGTTATGTCAGTAAAGTGTCTCGATTACATCGAATCGATGGTCGTGTCAATTTCTGACAAATTAGTCTGAATCTTTGCGATGCTCTCACTTAATGTGATATTAGCATTCTGAAGGAGTTGCTTAACATAGATATGAGCCTGCTTTCTGAGGTCATCTGCCTGAGCTTCAGCTGCAGTGATGATATTCTCGGCTTCATCTCTTGCTCCTCTTGTGATCTCATGATCATTTACCTTGGATGCGTACATACGATTTGCATCGTCGACGATCTTCTTATTCTTCTCTCGTGCCGTTCCGATGATCTCCTGAGCTCTCATAACGATATCATTTGACTGAGCGACCGATGCAGGAAGTCTGTTCTTGAGTTCTTCAAGAGAAGAGATCATCTCACCTCTGTCTACAGAACACTTATCCGTGAAAGGAACTCCGCTCGCCTCTCTCAAGATCTCGATAAGCTCATCGATATGTCTGATTGGATCATATCTCTCCGGCTGGCGAGGCTGTGAAACAGGTGCCCCCTGATTGGGTTGATAATTAACGTTATCCATAGTTAATTCCTGCCTTTCTTTAATTTCTCCGATACAAAGCCGACGATCTCGGCAGGTACCATCTTCGAAATATCTCCTCCGTAGTACCCGACTTCCTTTACGATGCTTGAGCTTATAAGCGACAAGTCATCTCTGCAGGGAAGTAATACGACCTCGTAATCGGAATAAAGGAGTCGGTTGGCAAGTGCCATCTCCGCTTCATATCTGAAATCCGTCTCGGATCTGATACCCCTGACTACTGCATCGCACTGCTTCTCCTTGAATACATCTACAAGCAGTCCGTCAGAACAGATCACTTCAATGTTGGGATACTCTTTAAGGGATTCTCTTGCCATGAATACCCGTTCTTCGGATGTGAAGAAGTGCTTCTTGGCGTCATTATGCATGACTACCACATATAGTTTATCACACACCTTGGATGCGCGTCTCGCTATATCTCGGTGCCCCCTGGTAAACGGGTCAAAACTTCCCGGGAACAGATATGTGGTCAATTGAGATCCCCCTCCGTCATAATTCCTTACAGAAAAATGTTAACACTGACAATCCGTAACAACAAGAACGGTTGAATTGCAAGTTTATTACAGATGTGTCAAAGTCCGTATCCGAAGCATGTTCCACTATTACGATGCCGTCATCTTCGAGCAGATCATATTCATTGATCAGATCTGCGATCTGCATTGCGGATTCATGAGCGATCTTATAAGGAGGATCCATAAAGATGATATCGAATCTCTCTCCTGATTCACCGAGCTTTGCAAGTGCAGATGAATAAGGCATCTTCATCAGAGATATCCTCTCATCATGTTCGGCTCGTATCTTTTCGAGATTCTTCCTGATTATCCCTGCTGCCTGTCCTGCCTTTTCCACCAGAACGGCTCGAGATGCACCACGGCTTACAGCCTCTATCCCGATCTGTCCCGTACCGGAGAATATATCCAGCACCTTCGCCTCATATACTCTTGTCTGTATCATCGAGAAGAGAGCCTCCTTGACCTTGTCGGTCGTAGGCCTCGTATTGTCTCCCTTCGGAGCGAAGAGTACCGCTCCCTTGAATTCACCGGTTATAACTCTAGGCATATTAAAGTATTCCCATCTTATTCTTAAATCTTAAGTCAAACATAAATCTTATATCTTCCATCAAAGTCTCGGCATATTCACCGCCGACGCTCAATATCTTTCCAACCTCATCGCAGCCTTCCTTGGCTATATGGGCATCCGTAAAAAGGTTGGCGGCCCTGAGCTCGGGAATACCATGCTGCCTTGTACCGAAGAAATCTCCCGGGCCTCTGAGCTCCAGATCCTTCTGAGCAAGTACAAATCCGTCGGTTGATTCACACATCATCTTCATCCTCTGAAGCGCCAGCTCGGATCTGGAATTTGAAGCAAGTATACAATATGCCTGCTTATCTCCGCGTCCTATCCTTCCTCGAAGCTGATGAAGTGTCGACAGACCGAATCTCTCCGCATCCATTATTATCATCAGATTGGCATTGGGATTATTGACTCCGACCTCGATAACGGTCGTGGAGATAAGGATCTTAGTCTCACCGCTCAGGAACCGGTTCATGACATCCAGCTTTTCATTCTCCTTCATGCTTCCGTACAGGACTTCGCTTTGGTATCTCGAAGAAAGGCCCGATCCGTCAAGTCTCTTCTTCATCTCGACAACACTTACGGCAGGAGTTATCTCTTCGCCTTCACCATCCTCGAGGCAGATATCATCTTCAAAGAACTCCTCACTGTCTTCATCTATCTTTGAGCATACTATATAAGCCTGTTCTCCGAGCTTGAGCTTAGCTTCTATGGCACGGAACAGATCCGTACTGTCGGTAGTCGGCAGAAAATTAGTCTTGATCTCCTTACGGCCTGCAGGCTTTTGCCGGATTATACTTGTATCCATCTCCCCGTATATGACCATCGCTAGAGTCCTGGGGATAGGAGTAGCGGTCATGACGAGATTATGGACGCTGTTAATACCGTCTTCCTCCCTGTCCTTACGACTTATCAGGAGCTTTTCGCGCTGCTTGACGCCGAATCTGTGCTGCTCATCGGCTATGACCAATCCGAGGTCGGCAAATTCTATATCGTCGGACAACACGGCGTGCGTTCCTATTATCACGGATGCCGTATTATCCTTAAGATTCTGCTTTATCTCCTTTTTGAGAGATGCCTTGGTCTTACCCAGAAGAAGAGCAACATTTATCCCGCTTCCGTCCAGGAGCTTACATGCCGCGTCATAATGCTGCTTGGCAAGTACCGATGTCGGCGCCAATAAGACCGACTGTTTGCCCATTATCGCAGTCATTGCCATGGTCAGAAGTGCCACGGCGGTCTTTCCGGATCCTACATCTCCCTGAACAAGTCTGTTCATGGGCTTACTGTGCTGAAGATCTGCCTGTATCTCTCTTAAAGCATTCTTCTGATCATCCGTCAGTTCAAATCCAAGTCCCGACGTTACTTTTTTCCATCTTGCCGACTGCTCACTCGACAGGCCGTGTGTCGACGGTATTATCTCCGGAGCGACCTCATTCTCGTTATCGGCATGCATGAAATACTTCATACCGATACCGAGCAGGATAAGCTCTTCGTAAGCGATCCGCTGTCTCCCCTTGGATGCCTGCTCCATATCCTCCGGGAAATGAACAAAGCGATATGCATCCGATGCACACGGAAGCTTCTTGGCTGTTGTTATCGAAAGTGGGACTACATCCCTTATCTGTGAAGAAACAAGCTTAAGAGCGATGCCTATCCATTTGGACAGCTGTGCAGACGTAAGTCCTGCCGTAAGCGGATATACCGGACGGATAAGATTGATATCAGCATCCCCGTCATATTTCTCTACGAAAGGATTTACCATCTGAGGTCTTCCGCTGTAAAGGGAAACATTCCCGTGAACGAATACCTTATCTCCGCGGCTGAACTTATTGATGAGATACGGAGAATTAAAGAACGACAATTCCATCCTTCCGTCACCGTCACTGACATAAAAGGCTACGGGAGACGTGCGCTTATATCCCTTTCGGGCAGGAGTAGTCGTTATCTCGGCTACGAATGACAGCTCCGCACCTTCTTCGTATTCACATATATTACCTATATTGCTCCAATCATTATAACGTCGCGGGATATAGCTTATCAGGTCATATACTGTGTAGATCTCGAGCTTATTAAGACGTTTTTGAGCCTCGGGACCTATGCCGTATATCATATTGACGGGAGAAGATAATGTAACTTTGGTCTCACCCATCAGATCTTCCTCCCGCATATATCCTTAATGGGGCAGATATCACACTTCGGAGATCTGGCAGTACAATAACTGCGTCCAAGATCCACCGCCATATGTCCGAGTCTTATCCAAGATTCCGCAGGAAAGACCTTACAGGCATCAGCTTCCACTTTTAACGGATCATCATGAACGGTTATGCCGATCCTCTTCATCACACGTTTACAATGTGTATCTACGACAAGAGCAGGAGTATTATATATCTCTCCGACTATCAGATTAGCTATCTTCTTTCCTACTCCGGGACACTTCATGAGCTTATCGACATCATTGGGGACGATCCTGCCCCACTCGCCTGTATAAAGCTTCGCGAAAGCAACAAGCGACCTGCTCTTCATCTTATGAAGGCCGCAAGGTCTTATCACTTCTCCTATCTCTTCCTCGCCGGCAGCGGCTATATCCGCCATATCAGGATACTTCTCAAAAAGATCGATGCATGTGAGATTTACGCGAACATCAGTGCACTGTGCCGAGAGTATGCCTCTTACAGCGAGGCGCTCGGGAGTATCATTATCCAGAGTGCATTCAGAATCCGGAAATGCGGAGTAAAGTGCTTCAAGAACATCAGAAGCAAGTTTTTTCTTGGAGACTCGAGGCAAGTTATATCACTCCTTTTCGGGAGGATAAGGGAATGCAAATATGAACTCGGCTCCGCCAAGCTCACGGCTTTCCTCAAGTACGATCGTCTGACCGTGTCCCTGAAGTATCTGCTTACAGATATAAAGACCCAATCCAAATCCTTCCTGCTTTCTTGAAGGATCAGTCTTATAGAAGCTTTCAAACACCCTGCTTCTCTTCTCCTTCTCTACACCGGGACCGGAGTCGGCTATGGATATGATCATCTTTCGATCCTTATCATCACGGGTAGCTGTAACATGTATCTTACCGCCGACCGGTGTGAACTTTATCGCATTACTGACTATATTGACTATGACTCTGCAAAGCTGCTGAGCTTCGCCGAATACGGGAAGATCTCCTTCAGGAAGTATCGCCTTAGCTTCTATTTCCTTCTCACGAAGCTGAGGTTCAAGATTCATGATCACATCATTTACGACTTCTCTTAAGTCGAACTCCTCCATAAGCTCGGGATCCGTATGAGAAAGCGACGATGCCTCCGTCATGGATGTGATTAGCTTTCTGATCCTGTCTACTTCCTGCTTAATGAGGTTCAGATATTTATCCTGCTGATCGGCAGGTATCGTGCCGTCAAGCATGGCGGTAATGAATCCGTTTATCGAAGTAAGAGGAGTCCTTATATCATGCGCAACACTGGAGATGAATATGTTTCTGTCGCTCTCCTGGTTTTCCAGCTTTTCGATCATGCTGTTCACATTACGTGAAAGCTCTTGAAGGTCAGCCGAGATTACGATGGAATTCATATCATCGTAATTAGTATATTTCTTATCGACTCTTGCGGAGAAATCACCTTCACCTGCACGGGCCATGACCCTGGAGATATCCTTCATAGGTCTGATCATAAGCTGTGTAAAACCGACGAACAAGGCAATGGCACACAGCATTGCAACACAGGCAGGAAGAAGCGTTGATGAGAAATATTCGCTCCTGGCAGCAGAGATATCAGCAGCGCCGGATACAATGCAATAATATTCCGTTCCGTCGATGGGGACACAGGATCTGACGTCAATTACGTCTTCGGAACTGATAGTCGTAATATATCCGATTCTACCCGGATCCTCGGACTTATTAAGATTCAGGGCATTTATCGAAAGCTCGTCTACCTTATTATTTACCGTGAAAGAATAATGATTACTGTATAGTACCGTGCCTTCACTGTCGACTATCGCGATCGCCGAATTATCCACATAGAACTGAAGACCGAGATATCTGTCGATATTCTCGTCTAATGATACGATTTCCTCATACTCCGATGCAGACTTAAAGATCGCGGCAAGATCCGAATCGACCTGTGCACAGATCATCTCTACAGTATCGATATTATCACTTGCGGCTTTATCGATCGCAGTCTGATACGAAAGAAAAATAAGCACAGCAAAAATGATTACCGTGCCTATTATAAGAAACGTAGTCAGAAATACACCGAAGCTGGCGGATACGTCTTTCTTTCTGTCAATCATTTGGTCTCAAACTTATATCCTTTGCTCCAGACCGTCTTGATACACCAATTCTGTTCTCTGTCGGGATTCTCGATCTTCTCTCTGATCCTCTTAACATGAACATCTACAGTTCTGCTCTCTCCGTAGAAATCATAACCCCAGACATTCTCAAGAAGCTGCTCACGGGTGAATACCCTGTTGGGATTGCTCGCCAGGAAGAACAGAAGCTCAAGCTCCTTAGGCGGCATATAGATCTCCTTACCGTCAACAGTAACAACATATTTAACCTTATCTACGCTGAAACCGGGATAAGTGATAACTTCTGAATTCTCATCTGCTCCGGATGCGGGATCCGAAGAATTCTTCTTATCGGAAGCCTCAGACTTCTCATAACGTCTCATTACCGCCTTAACACGGGCAAGAAGCTCCTTAGGCTCGAAAGGCTTAGCTACATAGTCATCAGCACCAAGCTCAAATCCGACTACCTTATCTATGGTATCGGTCCTTGCAGTAAGCATAATGATAGGAACATCAGAGATCTTACGAAGCTCTCTGCAGATATCGTTACCGTCCATGCCCGGAAGCATGAGATCGAGTATAACGATATCAGGATTAGCGATATTGAAAGTGGCTACAGCCTTATCACCCTGCATGCATGCAGATACCTGATAACCTTCCTTCTCGAAGTAAAGTCTCAATACCTCAATGATACCTGCGTCATCATCAACCAGTAGTACCTTTTTCATATTAGCCCCCTCTTCTCTTAATCCTTATTGATCTCCTCGATCTCCTTGGCAAATGACTGAACATCAGTAAAGTCCCTGTAGACCGAAGCAAATCTGACATATGCTACTTTATCGAGATTACGAAGTCTTGTCATGACAAGTTCTCCGATCTCGGAAGTCGATATCTCACCGTTTCTCTGTTCCTGGAGCTTAGTCTCGACTTCATTAACGATCTTGATGAGATTCTCGTTGGATACGGGTCTCTTGGAACAAGCTGAAGACAGACCCTCAAGAAGCTTCTCTCTGGAGAAATCCTGTCTGGTGCCGTCCTTTTTGATTACCTTAAGGCTCAACCCTTCGACTCTCTCTATAGTAGAATAACGGTAACCGCAAGCTACACACTCCCTCCTGCGTCTTATCGATCTTCCTTCCTCATTAGGTCTGGTATCGATTACCTTGTCATCGGTCTCCCCGCATTTGGGACATTTCATAGTTGCAATTACCCGTTATCTTAGTTTATTCGTCTTTTATCAGTTCTCGTTATCTCTTCCAAACATGAACCAGGGCTTAGCCGACTTGGGCTGCTCGGGTGCAGGTGCTGCCTGAGGTGTTATATTCGCCTGAGGTCTGCCGCCCATCTGATTCTGATGAGGAGCAGGTGCTGCCTGAGGTGCGGGCTGAGCAGGTGCCTGATAAGGAGGTACCTGTGCAGGTGCAGCCTGAGGAATGGGAGCAGCTGCCTGAGGGATAGGCTGAGGTGCAGGTGCGGGTGCCGGCTGGGGAGCGGGCTGTACAGGCTGCACGGGAGCTGCTGTTCTTGCATGAACCTGATTTACCGAATCATCTCCGAAGAGGAATCCGGGAGCCGACTGAGGTCTCACGGGCTGCTCGGGTTCGGGCTGAGCAGGTCTTGAAGATGAAAAAGAATTCCTGGACTGTACGGGAGCAGCGGGTCTGGGCTCTCCTGCAAGCTGAGGATTATTTCTTGAAAGAACGGAAGTGCTTGCTCTATGGCCTGCACTTGCATTTACGGAATTATCAAAACCGGATGCAATGACTGTGATCATGATCTCATCCTCGAGAGATGTATCGATGACCGCACCGACAATGATCTCAGCCTCGGGAGCAACAGCCTCTCTTACGAGCTTTGCAGCCATATCAATCTCCTGAAGCTTCATATTTCTTCCGCCGGTGAAGTTAACGATAACACCGTTAGCACCCTCGATTGTCGTATCAAGGAGAGGCGAGTTGATCGCCTGCTTAACGGCAGCCGTTGCTCTTCCCTCACCGCTGGCACGACCGATACCCATATGGCATACACCGGCCTTGGTCATTACTCTTCTTACGTCAGCAAGGTCGAGGTTGATAAGTCCGGGAATAGCTACGAGGTCTGAGATACCTGCAACACCGAACTTCAATACCTGATCTGCCATATTGAATGCATCCTCGAACGATGTATCTTCGTCAACAACTTCAAGGAGCTTATCATTTGAAACTACGACAAGAGAATCTACATACTTCTCAAGCTCTCTTATACCACGCTCGGCATTCTGTGCTCTTCTTGCACCCTCAAAGCCGAAAGGTCTTGTAACAACAGCTACGGTAAGGATCCCGAGTTCCTGAGCGATCTGAGCAACTACGGGAGCAGCACCTGTACCCGTACCACCGCCCATACCGGCAGTGATGAAGAGCATATCGGT
>CACZPC010000261.1 GCA_902782985.1 Oscillospiraceae bacterium | reverse complement strand
GGTGCGGATGGCGGGACTTGAACCCGCACGGTCGTGAAACCACTAGCACCTGAAGCTAGCGCGTCTGCCAATTCCACCACATCCGCATATCATCAGCCACATGATGATACATTAATAATCAAAATAAATCAACTTTCATTAGTGCTATAATCGATACATGCGCGATATTTCAGTATCTGTCACCTCTTTATCAGAATTTGTTTCAAGGACCGGAAGCCTCAGTTCCGGCTCTTTTTCAGGTGTGTCAGGTATAGAGGGAACGCGACTTCATCAGAAGATATTCTCAGATCTTAAGAAGCAATACGGTGAAGATATCACCACAGAATACGCTCTCAACGGAGATTATGAGCAGGATGGTCTTACCCTTCTCATATCAGGTCGTGCTGATGTTCTTCTTAAAGACGAAGATCATATTATCGAGATCAAATCATTTAATTCCACTAAGAATTCATATGAAAAGCTCGTAAGACCGGAACACGAATCTCAGGTTGCACTTTATGCATATATGTATATGACTGAGAAAGATCTTGATAAGATGCTCATCACATTAAGATATGTATCCGTAACTACGCTTGAGTTCTATGAAAATACTCAGGAGATCACTTATGAACAGGCTGAGGATATTTTTGAACAGCATTGTTCCGAGTATCTTTCTTTCGCTGCAAAGCTGATCGACTACTCCGACAGTATGATCAGATCAATAAGAGATATGAGCTTTCCTTATCCGGAGATAAGACCCGGACAGGCCAGGCTTATGAAGCAAACATTGCTGTCGCTTACAAGCAAAGAAGTGCTTTTCGCCTTAGCTCCTACCGGAACAGGTAAGACTATATCTACACTGTATCCTGCCGTCAAGGGTATTCTCAAAGGAAGATATGACAAGATCTTTTATCTTACGGCTAAGACGGCTACAAGATCAGTGGCAGCAAAAGCCGTCAATGATATGCGAAAAAAAGGACTGATCATCAGATCAATACTGCTTCAGTCCAAAGAGAATATGTGCTTTTACAAGAAGAAATGCGATGCCAAATTCTGTAAATATTCCGACGGATATTATTCCAGGCTACGCCCTGCTCTGGCAGAAGCATTGATGCATGATGACATAACGCCTGAGTTAGTATCATCTATCGCACTTAAGCATAATATATGTCCCCACGAGTTCTCACTGGACATAATGAATTACTGTACTATCGTGATCGGAGACTATAATCATGCATTTGATCCAAGAGTAAGTCTGGTAAGAGCTTTCTCCGAAGAAGCTGATTGCAGGAATGCGGTACTTATCGACGAGGCACATAATATGGTAGACAGAGCACGCATGATGTACAGTGCTTCATTCTCAATGTCTCTTCTTCATAAGATGATGAAACAGTTTAAGGGTATCGATGCCAAGACAGAAGGATATCTTCAGCGTCTTGATCAGTATTTTAAGATCGCTGACCAGAGCATGAGCGTTAATCAGTCCTCATTTAAGATAAATGAGGAAGCAGATGAGCAAAAGGTTCTTCTGACCGAACGCTGGGAAGGAATGCGTCAGATGCCGAAGAACTTCTATGCGCTTCTCTGGAGATCCATAAGGCTGCTGTCCCCTATCCTGGATTCTCTGCCGCAGGGTGAGCTTCGCGAGACCGCCATGGAATATTTCTTCGAAGCAAGATTCTTCCTTACCGTATTTGAACAGTTCTTCAACGACTCATATATATGCAGCGTCAGCAAGGAACAGGGAGATATTACCATAAGTCTTACTTGCCTCGACTGCTCAGATAAGCTTGATAAGCTGATCAGGGATAAGATGCCTGTTATCTTCTTCTCTGCAACATTATCGCCCTACGAATACTACAGGAATGTACTGATTGGCAAAAATGCAGACTACTGCAGGAGCATCGAGCTTGCATCTCCCTTCCCTCCCGAGAACCTTGAGATACTTATAGATACTTCAATAAGTACGGTCTACAAGGAACGTGCTCTCAACCTGGATAAGACTGTTAAGAGGATCTTAGAGGAGATAATAAACAGAAGAGGCAACTATATGGTCTTCTTCCCTTCTTTTGAGTTCATGAACAGCGTCTGCTCTAGGCTCGAAAGAGAACTTTCCGCTGCAACAAAAGAAGACGGCATTAAGCGTACGCTTCTTCTTCAGACTCCCGGCATGTCCGCGGATGATAAGAAGAACTACCTTGATGCATTCGCTGAAGCCAATGAAGGTTGCCTCTTAGGTGCTGCCGTATTAGGAGGGCATTTCGGAGAAGGAATAGATCTTACAGGGGACAGATTATCAGGCGTCATCATCGTAGGCGTAGGTCTACCCAAGATCACTCCCGAAAGGCAGATATTAAGTAACTACTACTCGGAGAAGTTCGGTGACGGTTTTGCTTTTGCATACAGATACCCCGGGTGGGAGAAAGTCCTTCAGGCTGTCGGAAGAGTAATCCGTACAGAAGAAGATACGGGCTTTGCCCTGCTCATAGACGAGAGACTGGACAAGCCCGAATATCTTACTTT
>CACZPC010000260.1 GCA_902782985.1 Oscillospiraceae bacterium | reverse complement strand
CCGACCTGATCAACAGTCGGCACTTTGGCTTCTGGGCAGACGCTCAAGTAAATAACGCTGCCGGCTTTAGCCGAAACGCCGGGGATCAATTGTCCCGACCTGCTCCGCCGAAGTTACCCGCCTTCACATGCAGCTCATATAAATGCGGCAATCTCCGACTTCTACGCGTGCGCATACTTCGCCTTTCAAAGTCGCGCAGGAAGTATTATACTTCGCATATTCGTAATTGGCAATAGCGAATTTAACAAAATTTTTAAAGCCGTCTTTACCCTGCAGGATATACGTCGACGGCATATGCGGATATCGTTCCGGGGATGTCGGCATACGTGCCTCTTCCGCCCTCGGTATTTACCGGGATCTCGTGAGTCTTGCCCTCTTCATCCGTTACCAGGAGCACAAGATCTTCATCAAATGCGGAGAATACGAATACCGGACTTGAAGTGGTCCATTCTTCGCCCGGGAGCGTATAATCATCTACTCTTATAAGGAGACCCGCACGCGCATCGGAATCGAAGATCATATATGCGGAATCATTCTCCTGAAGGAGCATCTCATTTCCTTCGATCCCGTTTATAAGCTCCACATCATATCCGAGCTCCATATCGGCCAGGGATTCATCGGTCTCGATATTACCGTGTACTCCGCCGTATGCGGGCATATAGAAATAGTCTATACCCATCTGTCTTATATCATCCTGAGTGATCATTTCGCAGAAGGTCCTGTACTTTACGGACATTACCGTACCCGAAAATGATTCGATGCATCTGAATGAATTATTAATATTAATGGTTATGTAGGTGCCTGCACCCGTATAGCAGATAATTCCTGCAAGAGCTATAAGCTTTACGGGTTTTATCGCTGATATATAACACATCACGGACAATATCAGGGATACTATCGCCACACTCCATCCGAAGTAACTGATGGTCGTCGGAAGATATCCGCCCGAAGCACCGTTTATTACCCAGTCCTGATATGAAGGTATAAGCGCATGGGGCAGAGGATATGAAAGAGCGATAAGAACACCGCCGGCGGTAAGTATGCGAAGAGCGCGCTGAGTTGCCTTTCGCTTATCTTCATTATTATTCCTGTACTCATCACATGTAAGCCACACGGCGATAAGAGAACCGAGTGCGCTGGCCATGGCCGTCAACGCTGCCTTCTTGCTTATATTGACGGGAAGGAACAGATCCTTAACGGAGGGAAGTATCCTTATATCCTTCAAAGGAAACATGCCCGTGGAGAATGCATATGCGGTCTTTGCCACCCTTACGGGATCTATGTGGGAATCGATAGCGGGAACCTCTGTCTCGATGACGGGGTGGCTTCTGAGCCAGAACAGGATGCCAATATATATGACAGCCACCGTAAAGTGCGGGATGAGCTTTTTGATAAACCCCGGCAAACTGCCATTGCTCTTTCGCGCATAAGACAGCGAAAGTACCGCATATACGAGAGACGCCACGATAAAGGCTTCATATACCTGCATTGATTCATAAAAACATATAAGGCTTATGATCAGTCTGATGATATTCCTCTTTTGTCCCGCTTTATCAAGCCAATCCGAATACAGCCACAGCCCCGTGATCATCAGGAACAGTCCGTACATAAAATCCAGCGGATAACATGTAATAAGGCAATGCCATATATCGAGCTGAAGGAATGAGAAAAAGAAAAGTGCGAAGAAAAGGCCTGCGGATCTGCTCACCTTCTTGCCGAAAAGCACACCGATCAAGGCAACATTCGCAAATACCGGCACATACTGCAACAGCCAGATAGCCGTATAATTACCGCTGCCGTTGACCATAAAACGGAACATTATGACAAGAGGAAATATAATTCCGACCTTGCCCCTGGCGAGCGAATAACTCATTCCATACGAAAAGCCCTGCCGCCAGCCGTTGACTCTTGCATTGATAAATTCCATCATCGAATCGTGACACGCCAGGACCGTATCTCTTACGAGATAGCACATATAGCCCCACGAAAGGATCACGCACAGGGCAAGTATTATCATCAGGATGTTCTTATATCTCTTACTCATGCCGTACCATTATAATACATGAACGCTTATTATTCCCGCGGATCTGACATATATAAAAGGCATCCGCCTGTAAAACGGATGCCTTCCTTATGATAAATCTGTTAGCGCAGAGAGATCAGACTTCTTGTGCTTTATCAGCTTCTCCGACGATCCTGAAGTAATTTCTGCTCGTGATCATAAATACTATTCCGTAGAAGATAGCAAATATCAGTACACAGACAAGCAGTATAAGGAAATACTGGGAAGTATTGGTAATACCAAAGAGTATGAGCATACGCTTTACCATTTGATAAGCAAATGCAGTATGTATGCCGGCAGTAAGAAGCGGCAGGATAAATACCAATACGATCTGTGAATAGATAGTACCCTTTATATCTTCATCGGTAAGCCCCACCTTCTTCATGATAGAGAACCTTCCGGCATCTTCATAACCTTCGAGTATCTGTTTATAATACATAACAAGGACCGCGATCGTGATGCATGCGAAGCTCAGGATTATACCGAGAAAGAAAAGTCCGCCATACAGACTGTAGAAATAATCGCTGAACATCGTCTTCGAGAAGATGTACTCCTGCGTGCCGTCCTCCCAGTGTCCGTAATTATCATTCATATAAGATAATTCTTCTTCGGTGAGTTCTCTTAAGTAATCTCTGCTGTACTCTTCGAAGAACTTTCTGTTATCGCCTTTCAGATCAAAATTTATGTACTTATACGTAAGATCCGAATATGAAGGACCTCCTGATTCACTGAACACTTCATACCACGTATCCGTCAGTCTTCGGTTAAGCTCTATGAGTTCCTCCTCCGAGCCTACTACAAGATACACATCACCTCGGGAATATGTCATTGCATGTCCCATCATGACATCCGGTGTCTCGGGGAGAAGGATCGTATCATAGACCGCACCGCCGAGGATGGACAGGCTTTTTCCGACAATATCCGGAGCCTGTTCACTGATATATCCGATCTGTCCTGCGGAAAGAGCAACATCCTGACCGCTGATCCTGTTATAGTCTTCAAGATCCATTATGTAGATCATATAGTAATCCCCGGATTCTTCCCAATACACGAGATCGCTTCCGTCCATCTCTCCGCAAAAGTTCAGGAGATAATAATAGTTATAGTTCTCTATCTCATATCCCAGTCGTCCCGCAGTTTCTTCTGCCTGTGCACGAACGATCTCGGGGTCGATCATAAGAGTGTCTTCCACCTGATGCTTGGCAGGAACGAGAGAGATGCAGAAATCATGCGGGAAGATCTTGTCCATATTCTGTTCATTCAACATGATCACGGTAGTTACGGAAGACATCATGACAAGGACCATGGTCGAAAGGATACAGATCGTAGCAAGACCCATACCGTTTCTCTTCATTCTGTAAAGCATCCCCGATACTGATATCATATGCTTGGTGTTGTAGTAATAATCCTTATTCTTCTTCATGATATTAAGGAGTAGTACACTTCCTGCAACGAACGTCATGTAAGTACCAATGATAACAAGGATCACCGCGGGGAAAAAGAATACATAAGCAGATACCGCATCCTCAACAGAACATGCCAGAAAATAACCGACGCCGAGGATGATCACACCGAGGATGCCGAGGACCCGGTTAGCCTTGGGCTTCTTCTCTCCCGTGTTACCGCTCTTTAAGTATCCGAGTGTTGATCTTAATCCTATCTCTGCCGAAGCAAAGATAAACAGGAGGAAAAATACAAATGAGAAAAGAACGACCGTAAGAGTAAGTGCCTTAAGCGGGAAATTCAACCCGAGGTCCGCATCGCAATTTGCTATCTTGAGCAGTATCAGCTGACTGATCTTATGAAATACAAGACCGAATATGCTTCCAAGTGTGATGGATGATACAGCAACGATAAATTTCTCCCTTGATACTACCGCTATAATGTGTTTCTTCTCCATGCCGAGGACACTGTAAAGACCAAGCTCCTTCTTTCGTCTTTTCATGATGAACGAGCTGATGTAAAACAGGAACAATATCGAAAGCAGAGCTAAGACCGGTATGCCCATCATCAGGAGCGATGTCAGAGTCTCACCACCGTGTATCTTCTGAATATACGGATCCATGGTCAGGGCTGCAACTATAAAGAAAAGTGCGACCATTATCGCTGCCGAAATAATATACGGCACATAAAAGACCCTGTTCTTCTTTATAGATGTAAGTGCGAGCTTTGAATAGAGATTTCCCATATTACTGCTCCCCCGAACCTACGAGTGCCGTAAGAGAATCGGATATCTTCTTATAGAACTCCTCCGTACCCATATTGGCTCTATAAAGCTGATG
>CACZPC010000259.1 GCA_902782985.1 Oscillospiraceae bacterium | reverse complement strand
TTAAGTTAAGAAACAGGTAAGATTAGTTAAGATTGGTCAGAGATCTTAAAGCCGATCCCCCAGACAGCCTCGATAGGATCTGTGCCGCCGGCGTTTTTGATCTTTCTCCTTATGTTGCTCACATGTACCTTAAGGGAGGATTCGTCTATGCAGTCGGGGGTATCCTTTGCGATCAGATCGAGGATCTCAGACTTGGAGACGACCCGTCCCTTATTTACCATGAGAAGCTTGAAGATCGCATATTCCGTTCTGGTGAGATGAAGGTCGGTGCCTTTGACGTCTATCGTTCTATCCGTTATATTGAGCGTGACATCTCCCGCAGGAATTATGCTCTCCGTTTTTTTCTTGGATGAATTTCTGAGTGCAGATCCGACGCGGGCCTTGAGTTCTCTTATCTCAAACGGCTTGGTTATATAATCTACGCATCCCATCTCGAGCAGTGATACCTTATCGTCAATCGAGGATCTCGCACTTACGGCTATGACCGGAGTGCCGTCTGTGATATGCGAAAGGAGTTCCTCCCCGCTCATTCCCGGGAGCATCAGATCCATAAGTATCAGGTCAGGATCAGTCGAGAGCATGAGCCTTCCTTCGGTGCCTGAGTATGCACGGCAAGTCTCGTATCCGCTCTTGATCAGCTCCCTTTCAAGGATGTTTCCGATATCTTCATCGTCTTCTACTATGAGTATTCTGACCATAAGAACATGATATTTGTCTTCGATTTGTAAGTCAAATTTGATCTGTTGTTGTGTATACTTATATTTGGATATATGTGGGGAACGGTAACATCAGACCTTCGGAGGAAGGGAATATGATCGATCATTATAATGCTTTTATTTCATACAGACATGCACCGCTCGACTCCAAGATAGCCGAGCATGTTCAGAAGACTCTCGAGAGGTTTCACATACCGGATAAGATCAGAAAGAGTACCGGGAAGAAGAGGATCGAGAGGGTATTCAGGGATAAGGATGAACTTCCGACTACCAGTGACCTGTCGGAGACTATATACGGCGCATTGGATGATGCGGATTATCTTATAGTCATATGTTCCGAGAACACCAAGGAATCGATGTGGGTAACGCGTGAGATCGAATATTTCCTCAGCACTCACTCGCGTGACAAGGTGCTTACCGTACTTGCAGGCGGTGAACCTGAGAACGTTATCCCGGAGATATTGAAGAGCGAGGAGCGAGAGGTAGTCGGAGAAGACGGGGAGAAGCACAAGATCAGAGTATCGCTTGAGCCGCTGTCGTGTGACTATCGTCTTCCGAGAGGGAAGGCAGACAGAGAGGAGCTCCCAAGGCTTGCTTCTGCCCTTATCGGCTGTTCTTATGATGAGCTGATGAACAGAAGACGTGCATACAAGATCAGGAGGCTGAGCCTTATATTCGCACTGATCATGACGATAGCTTTGGCATTCGGTCTGTATATGTTTGATGCAAACAGGAGGATCGAGGAGAGTCTTGAGGAGGCAATGAGACAGAAATCGATATATCTTGCAAATGAGTCTCAGCGTCTTTATGAAGAAGGCGACAGGATTGCAGCACTTCATGTTGCATTGGCTTCGCTTCCGGAGAATTATCCTGACGGGGTCGTGCCTCCTGAGACGGTAAGAGCTCTGGCAGATGCTTCGATGGCTTATGTGACCTCATCTACATTGAGCGTCGACCATGCATGGAATTATTACATGCCTTACCGGATAGAGAACTTCGAAGTGAGTTATGACGGAAGTTACCTCGCTGCACGTGACTCTACCGGTTATTTGCAGGTTTGGGATACAAATAGTCATGAGATCAAATTAGCGATCAATACGGGTGATAACATAAATCAGGGGATGGTATTTCTGGATGACCGGCATCTTGCCGTCTTAGTAAACCGTGAAATGACCGTATATGATTCGGAAAGCGGTGAGGAATACTGGGAGCTTGATATTAACAGCGATAAAGTCATCCGCGTTATTCCGTCTTTTGAGGATGATGAGCATGTCGGAGTGGTCACATCCAGCTATATGCTTTACAACGTAAGGATATCCGACGGTTCGA
>CACZPC010000258.1 GCA_902782985.1 Oscillospiraceae bacterium | reverse complement strand
CAGCACTCATCATGATCGGAGCAGGCGCACTTCTCTTCCTTCCCTGCAAGTCTCTGGTGCTCTGGCTCATCGAGCTTTGCGGCAGATTCTTCAAGTGGATCAAGAAGCAGTTTGTCAGAAGAAAGAATAAATAATCATCACTCGTCGAAAGGCAGGAACACAAAATGAATAAGTTTACCAAGACATTTCTTATAGCAGGAGGCATTTGCCTCGGCGCAGGCATCATCGTTACCGGGATCGCACTCGGAATGGCAAGGAAGAGCGGCATGGCCGATCAGGGATCATATGAGAAGATCAGCACCACGATCACCGACAACTTCGAGAATATTCACATCGAAGAGATATCACACGACATAAAGTTCGTTATCTCCGATGATGACAGTGTAAAGGTCGAGTACTGGGACAACGAATCCCTCATTCACGATCTTAAGGTCGAGGATGATACATTAACTCTCACATATAAGAATTCCAAGCACTGGTGGGACTGGATCAACATAGGTATCCCCGGGATCACGGAACCCGTTAACAATACACCTCATGACACGATCATCTACCTTCCGGAAGATGAATATAAGGATCTGAAGATCAGCGGCGTCAGCAGCGATGTCATTATCCCCGAAGGATTTATCTTCGAAGATATCTCCATCGATACGGTAAGCGGCGAGATCACCTGTCAGTCTGAAGCTGTCGGAAACGTTAAGGTCGATACGACAAGCGGTAACCTTAACGAGATCAGCATCAACGGCATCTCCGCAACCGTCAACACAGTAAGCGGCGATGTACACATAAGCAACAGTGACCTTTCGGGCTCGCTTGTTATCAATACGACCAGCGGCGAAGTAGCTCTCACGGACATTAACATTTCCGCTGTCGCCATCAATACGACAAGCGGTGATATAAATCTCGTTAATTATTCCTCCGACAATACTTCCATCGATACTACTTCAGGTGATATCGACGCGATCGTGATCGGCGATTATAATATCGCCTTCGATTCCGTAAGCGGAGATCAGAACATAAGCTGCAACAACATAAGTGACGGCGCGAGATTTACGGTCAATACCGTAAGCGGGGATCTCACTGTAAGAGCTGCATAATTCATAACCCCTCTATAAAGGCGGCACGGTCTTTGTAGGCGGTGCCGCCTTAACTTTGCCAAAAATCAGAAAGAGAAGAGTATATATATGTTTAAAAGAATATTAAGGACAGCCGGCATGTGCATAGCGGCAGTGGCCGTGGCAATAGCCGCCAATCTTACGGGAACGATCGCTTCAGAGATCCTTATAGGACTTGGAGTATCCGAGATCATAGGAACAGCAGTCGCGTCAGTTCTTTACCCTCTCATATCCTTTATAGGGATAAAGCTTATAGGTCAAAAAGCATTTAAGTATGATCTTGAGACATTCAGGATCGGGAAGCCCGGGATAAAACTCTACTGGCTGGCAGCAGCTCTTATCCTGCCTCTGGTCGTAACGGCATTCTACCAGTTTACAGACGGCACCTGGACCATGTGCGCCGATTCATCCGTCATCTCCGTAGCAGCTTACGGTATCCTGTTCAGAGGTCTTGCGGCGGGCATCTCGGAGGAACTCGTATTCAGAGGTGCCATAATGGGTACTATCGAGAAGGAATGGAATACAAAGGCAGCGGTCCTTATCCCCTCTATCGCCTTCGGAGCGGTACACATCATGGGAAGATCATTAGATCTTATCAGCATCGTACTTCTCCTTGCAGCCGGAACATTAGTCGGCATCATGTTCTCCTTGATAGAGATCCAAAGCGGAAGCTTCTGGAATAACGCTCTCGTTCATGCAGCATGGAATATAGTCATTCTGGGGCTTCTTCATACAGATACGAGAGCATGTGAAGACAGTGTATTTACATATATCCTTAAGTCAAAATCACTGCTCCTTACAGGAGGCGACTTCGGGATCGAATCGTCCCTTGTCGCAGTCATCGCTTACGTGATCATCATCGTGATAGCGGCAGTACTTATGACAAATAAAAAAGCTCAGTCAGGAGTCGTTCGCGGCGCTTGCTGAGAATGTTCCTACCGTGGCGGCGGTTCCCTGACGAGGGAGCTGCCGCTTATTATCTGCGGAAGTACACACCCCGGTACTTCTTTCGAGCATGCACACGAGCGACTCAGGAGAACCCGGGTGCCCGAATCGGCGCTCAGCTGACTTAAGACTCCTCTATATTCTTACATGCTGCTTTCAGCCCCCGGGTAACACCCGCCGCCGCCATACAGAGCAGCATTCCCGTACTTACAGCCACGGTAATGACATCACTTGAGGTCAGGATAAAAAGGCCATAGGAGATAAGTCCCGTCACCGCTGCGATGATAAGCTCCGCGGCAAGGTTAAAGAAACAGTTGAGATTACCCCTTAATGCACTTAACTCATCCGACCATATCGTATATGGCGATATGGAATCCATGACGATCCCTATGGAAGTCGCAATGACCACACACAAAAACGAGACTATGAGCATCGGCAGAAGAAGCGGCAATATACCGAGAGATACGGATACCGGAACGATCGATACCGCCAGCGGGATATAAGTGAATAATATCGCGATCAACCACTTCGCCCTGATCTGCTTATCAAGAGGAGCAGGCAGATATTTAAGAAGATCGATATGAACTCCCTCACGCGTAAAGGATGTGGAGGCTATGGAATTAAGACCTGATGCAATAAAGGATATTCCCGCTATGGCAATAAAAGCATATACGATACTTCTGTCATCGCCGGAAGACAAAAGTCCTCTGATCTTCGATGCAAGTTTATTATCCCCTGAAGAGATCAGGAATACTACGGCGATCGCGGGCCACAGGAGATTAGCATATACACAGTTCATCCTGTATGTGGAAGTTCTCATAAGGACCTTATATTCCTTGATAAGAAGTGCCTCGGATATATCGGTCTTCCTTACCGTACCGGAAGACCTCGAAGCCGACTTGCCCGAAATGCTCGCGGCGGCAGCATAAAGACCCTCCCTGTATATCGCCTTGGCAACAAGAACCGACAGCAGACTGAGTACGACCTCGATAATTACCGTAATGATCAGGGGTATCAGATTATGTTCGCCTACTGCACTTACCGACAGCATATTAGTCGGGAACATGATATTGCAAAGCGTGATAAACGAATTATTCCCGTCGATTAACGTTGCTATGTAATTCTCCGCACTGACCTTACCGTAATCCCGAAATGACATAAGGAACAGGAAGGTAAAGAAAAGGAAAAATACCGCAGAAGAAAGATAGTAGAGATTTACCCTGTTTATCTTCTTAAGGAAGAACATCAATATAAGTGCGAGCACCGAACAGTAGATAAGCGGTATCAGGAGCGCCCCGGCAAATCCCGCCGCTGCACCGAGCAGCGCGAAGGGGTGGACAGAAGATATCCCGATATGCTTAAATGCCGCGATGAAGTACCCTATATACATCGCTGTAAGCACATTTGACGTCATAACATTCTCCGCCTTGAACGTGTGGCGGAAGCGGGCGATGTAAAGCTCATGAGCTTCTATCGGGAGAGCCGTAAGAAATGCAAGATCCGAAGAGAAGAACAACACCGAGAACATCAGAGGAAGACCGAATATCATGGCAAACGCGGATATGATATGAAGCTCGGACAAAAGAGCATAAGTATTCCCTCCGAAGGCGAAAAGCAGATCTGTCAGAGCGTATGTCACATATCCTACCAGAACCGAAGTCGGCACCATTATGCCGAAGAAAGCGACCATACCGAATATGGTATAGTTCCTCCTCTTCTTATCGCCGTCGGGCTTAGGCATTTCGAGATTGGAGGCGAAAGCCTTGTAAAGTGCGGACGACCTGTTCATGATTTCCCCGTCAGTTT